>NZ_CAWQTY010000210.1:0-17569 GCF_963897815.1 Xenorhabdus sp. Sc-CR9 | reverse complement strand
TATTAGCTTGAACATCTATATCGTAACGGAAAGGTGTTTTTCTTGGTATAACCCTTGGTCTCCACCCGCATAGCGGGTGGTTTTATGTTTAAGAAGCTGACGCTACTTAAACTGGCTAAAGCCATAATCAAAAAAACGGGCAGAATTGCCCGTTTTCATTTTTAGGGTACTCTAATACACAATCTTTACGGCCAAATAAACTCAGGTAATCAATATTTCTGCTCTTGCAGCCACTGCGCAGCACGTTTGGCAAAATAAGTCAGAATACCATCTGCTCCCGCCCGTTTAAAACACAACAGTGACTCCATAATCGCAGGTTGTTCCTTCAACCAACCGTTTTGAATGGCAGCCATGTGCATTGCATACTCACCGGAAACTTGATAAGCAAATGTTGGTACACCAAAAGTATCTTTTACCCGACGAATTACATCCAAATATGGCATACCTGGTTTCACCATGACGCTATCTGCACCTTCCTGCAAATCTTGTGCGATTTCCTGCAATGCTTCATCACTGTTTGCAGGGTCCATTTGATAGGTCATTTTATTTCCACCTTTCAGATTAGAGCCAGAACCAATTGCATCTCTGAACGGGCCATAATAACAAGAGGCGTATTTAGCAGAATAAGCCATAATCTGGGTATTGATATAACCATCTATCTCAAGTTGCTCACGAACAGCACCGATACGACCATCCATCATATCACTTGGTGCAATAATTTCGGCTCCTGCTTCTGCATGGGATAATGCCTGCTTGACCAGAATATCTTTGGTAATGTCATTAATAACATAACCATCTTGATCAATGATGCCATCCTGCCCGTGAGTGGTGAATGGATCGAGCGCCACATCAGTCAGAAGCCCTAATTCAGGCACCGCATCTTTCAAAGCGCGAACAGAGCGCTGAATCAAACCATCTGGATTATAAGCTTCTTTCGCATCCAATGATTTTTTGTCTGCTTCAATGACCGGAAACAGAGACAAAACAGGAATACCCAGTCGGGCAATCTCTTCAGCTTCTTTCAGCAAAAGATCGATTGTCAGACGATACACTCCTGGCATGGAAGGTACTTCCTGGCGCTGATTAGTGCCTTCCATAACAAAAACAGGATAGATCAGGTCATTGACGGTAAGTTGATTCTCAGCAATCAAGCGGCGGGAAAAATCATGGCGGCGCACACGGCGCATACGACGACCAGGGAATGCTCCTGGAAATACATAGCTCATACTGCTCTCCTAATATAAAACTCAGCAACAATACACTGAGTTAATAGCCATCGCCCTTTACTAATGATATCAATATCATCAATCAGTTAGCGATAAACACAAATAGCCTAAACCGGATTATTTTTTTAGATCATCACTGATATCATGCTCTGGTTCATCGTCCAGGTTGACTGATTTACCTGATTTACCTGATTTACCAATATAGAATTGAGAAAGCAATATCCCTAATTCAAATAACAAATACATAGGAATAGCCAGCAAAGTTTGCGAGAAAACATCGGGTGGGGTTAACAACATACCAACCACGAACGCTCCTACCAAGATATAAGGGCGTTTTCTTTTCAGTGATTCTGGTGTTACTGCCCCACTCCAGCACAACAAAATAATGGCAATCGGTACTTCAAATGAAATACCAAAAGCCATAAATAACGCCATGACAAAGCTCAGGTAATTACTGATATCTGTCGAGATCACAACACCGATTGGCACTGTTTTAATAAAGAAACCAAACGCAATGGGAAAAACCACAAAATAAGCGAATGCCATTCCTATATAAAACAATAAACTGCTGGAAAATAGTAAAGGCATAATCAGACGACGCTCATGCTTATACAACGCCGGTGCAACAAATGCCCATACTTGATAAAGGATCATCGGTGCCGAAACAAAAATAGACACCATAATGGTCAGTTTTATTGGTATAAAGAAAGGTGAAGCAACATCCGTCGCAATCATATTTGCACCTTCAGGCAATTGTTCCATCAAAGGTGCAGCAATAAGACGATAAATGTCATTGGAAAAGTAAACCAATGCCAAAAAAACCACCAGTACAGTAATTAAGCTATTTAAAATCCGCTTACGTAGCTCAATCAGGTGGCTGATAAGAGGTTGGGTATTATCCACAGACATGTTTTAGTGTTTGCCCTTTGCTTGTTCAGGAGATCCATTTTGTTGCTGCTTTAGCGTTGGCACTGATTGCTCAGAATCCAGCGGTTCTGGAAGCGGAAGTTTTACAGCCGGCGGAGAAACAGAAGAGTGAAAATGTGTTTCATCTTCCTCCAGTTCCTTAACTTCATCCGGCTTTAGCTGATAAGTGTTTTTCAACGATTCAGCCGCTTCTCTCAGTTCCTCCATTGATGCCTTCAATTCTGGAGACAACGACTGCATATCTGCTTTTTCTTCCATTTTTTTTAGGCTATCCTGAAGCTCTTGCAATTTCAGTTCTTGGGCTAGTTCATTCTGGACATTGGCCGCCAAAGAACGCAATGCACGTATCCACCCAACCACTGTTTTAACTGCAATAGGCAAACGTTCTGGCCCCAGAACAACCAAGCCAATAATCATCACCAACAGTAGTTCACTAAAACCAATGTCAAACACAGTTTATACCTGCTCTTTATTCTTGCTCTCTGATTTTTCAGATTGTGCAACAGTAGGCTTTTCAGCGATATTTTTGGTTTCGAAATCGGCATCATGGCTATTTTTTTCAGCCTGATTCAGTTTTTCACTTTTCTCATCATCATCGCTAATTGCCTTTTTGAAGCCTTTGATTGCAGCTCCCAAATCTGAACCCAAAGTACGCAGCTTATTAGTACCGAACAGCAATACGACAATGACAGCAATAATGAGCAATTGCCAAATACTTATTCCACCCATACTGATTTACCTCTATTCATCGAAACACCACTAATAATTCCATTATAAACGACAAACTTTATGTTCGAAAATAACGCAATCATACCAAATGTAGTGACAAAGAAACCTTATACGTACTTTTAACCTTTGATGAGGTTTAGGTTTCATTCATATTTTAATTATTACTGACGTTTGCTTAATTTACGCCACCCCAATATCCACGATACAATTCCGGTACCCATCAATCCCCATGACAAATGTTCCTGCCCTGTGATAAAAAACAGGCTGCCGCAAATAAACAATGTTGCCCCAATCCCCAGTAAATAAAGCGATTTACGCTGTTTAACCTGCTGGTTTTTGAACTGTTGTGATATTTGGTCAATACTCACCTGTAAACGTCGGTGTTGCTGAAGTGTGCCATACACCAATTCAGGAAGTTCCGGTAATTTCTCCACCCAATAGGGGGCTTTTTCTTTAAAAGCACGAAAAATGGCTGGCATTCCGACCTGACTATGCACCCAATCTTCCAAAAACGGTTTTGCTGTTTTCCATAAATCAAGTTGGGGATAAAGCTGGCGTCCCAACCCTTCAACATACAATAGTGTTTTTTGCAGCAAGACCAATTGAGGCTGAATAGCCATATTAAAACGGCGGGCGGTATTAAAGAGATTCAATAAAACATGCCCAAATGAGATCTCAGCCAGCGGCTTTTCAAAAATCGGCTCACACACAGTACGAATAGCGAATTCGAAATCTTCCACATTAGTATCAGCAGGAATCCAACCGGAATCAACATGCAGCTCAGCCACCCGACGATAATCACGATTGAAGAAAGCAATGAAGTTTTCCGCCAGATAGCGTTTATCGTCTTTATTCAAAGAACCCACTATACCGTAATCAATACCGATATAAGTCGGATCTTCCGGATTTTCATAACTGACAAAGATATTACCCGGGTGCATATCAGCATGAAAAAAGCTATCGCGAAATACTTGGGTGAAAAATACCTGAACACCGCGCTCAGCCAATAATTTCATATTCGTGTTCTGTGCCTTCAAAGCCGTAACATCAGACACAGGAATGCCGTAAATTCGCTCCATGACCAATACATTTTCCCGACAATAATCAGGATAAACTTCCGGCACATAAAGCATCGAGCTATCTTCAAAGTTCCGACGCAATTGAATCGCATTTGCGGCTTCACGCAACAAATTCAACTCATCAAGCAAAGTTTTCTCGTATTCACGCACGACTTCACGTGGCCTAAGACGACGACCATCAGGTAACAAAGGCACTAAGTTTGCCAAACGATACATTAACCGTATATCCGCTTTGATAACAGGCAGGATATCTGGGCGAATGACTTTCAGAACGACTTCTTTGCCATTATCTTTCAAACGGGCGGTATGTACCTGAGCAATGGATGCTGAAGCCAATGGTTTCGAGTCAAAATTCTCAAACCACGTTTCCAGAGAACCTTCTAATGCAGTTTCAATTGATTTTCGTGCCACCTCACCATCAAAGGAAACTACCCGATCTTGCAACATCGATAGTTGATCAGCAATCGCGATAGGAAACAAATCCCGGCGAGTAGAGAGCATTTGACCAAACTTGATCCATACTGGGCCTAGTTCTTGCAACGCCAAACGCAGACGCTCACCAAGTGGTTTGTCCTTGTGCTGATTGGATATCCAAAACAGGAAATAGCGCCCGAAACGCAAAGGCCATGTCAGACGAATATTAGGAATAAGTTCGTCCAGACCATAAGAAAGAAAAACCCTGATGATAAAGTAAAGCCGTTTGATTTCACTGGGAGTCATATTTTCCCTCCAATGCTGCCAACCGTTTTTCCATTTGAGTCAACTCATTGGCAACAGCATTGACCTCTTCACTGAAATAAGCCATTTCCAACGCACTTGGGGACATTTTCCATTCTTCTGTCAATGATTCAGTGAAATAAGCCTTCTTCCTTACAACTGTATTACTGGCAAACTTAATACCTTTCTTCATCATCCGGCTGATCCCTTCTGAGACAATATCACCAAGATAGGGAGAAAGGTAATGGGCGGGGTCCCACTCAGACATATCCAACAATGCTGCCCATTGTTGAATAACCTGCATATCTCCCTCAATGACAATTTCTCCACTGTTAATCAGCGCTGAAAGACATTGGCGATCCCGCAATTTAAGTATTGCCGGTATTGTCGCTTTCATTGAGCAATCCGTAGATTCCGGCCATTGACTCAAAACATCCACTTGTTTTTCACTAAATATCAGCACTAATGGTGCTTCAATTTCTTTCAATTCGATAGACAGTGTTTTTCCCACCAATCTCAAACGGGCGGGCCTTAATACGGCTTCACGGTACAATAGATGATTTAGAGTCGTTTCCAGAAAGGCTGTCAGAATCGGAAACAACACCTTATCCTTCGATACCACTGAGTTTGGTACCTCAGAATTCACACTATGGCTTGATGAGGGTGTTTCCATTTCAGAATTTGAATCCTTTATGCAGTGCAACGATCCCTCCTGTCATATTGCTATAAGAAACTTGATCAAAACCCGCTTCTTCCATCATGCCTTTTAACGTTTCCTGATCAGGGTGCATACGAATAGATTCAGTCAGATAACGGTAGCTATCCGCATCTTTGACAATCAATTGACCAATTCGAGGTAAAATATGGAATGAATACGCATCATAAACCTTGCTCAATGGTGCCAGAACAGGTTTGGAGAATTCCAGAACCAATAAGCGTCCGCCTGGTTTAAGCACTCGATACATTGAACGCAGCGCTTTTTCTTTATCTGTGACATTACGCAAACCAAAAGAGATGGTAATACAGTCAAAATAATTATCCGGGAAAGGTAACACTTCTGCATTGGCCTGAACATAATTGACATTGCCCACGATGCCGATATCACGTAATTTTTCGCGCCCGACTTTCAACATTGAGTCGTTAATGTCTGCTAAAACGATCTGGCCTTGCTCACCTACAATACGGGAAAATTTTGCCGTCAGATCGCCAGTACCGCCAGCCAGATCAAGAACCTTATGACCTCGGCGGACACCACTTGCCTCAATAGTGAAACGCTTCCAGATACGATGAATACCAAATGACATCAAATCATTCATCAAGTCATATTTTACGGCTACAGAATGAAATACCTCTGCCACCATCTCTTTTTTTTCTTCTTTGGCTACGGTGCGGAAACCAAAATCAGTGGTTTCTTTTGATTGATCTGCCATGTTAATTGTCCGCTTTTTATTCAAAAAAATTTATAGCAAGTGTATCAGCCTTTCGGATAAAACCCTATCCAGACTTCACTCATTAACCTGCAATGATTGGAAAGATTTCTCAATCAACTGCGAATCAATAGGACGCTTCACATCTACACCTAAATCACGAAATCCTTCGGCTTGGCTAACCAGATTACCTCGTCCCTCGACCAGTTTTTTCATTGCAAAATTGTAACTTGCTTGTGCTTTATTGAGGCTCTGCCCCAGCCCTTGCATATCATCCACAAACAACCGCATTTTGTCATACATTCTGGCGGCTTTATCAGCGTTTTGTTCAAAAATACAATTAGCAAGCTTTGGCTATTTGCAAAGCGGCTCGCAATTACTCCATCTGCTTTATCCCATCCATTCAGTCAGCCAGTGCAGACCAAATGCTCCCGGCGCTAAAATACCGAATGCCCAGATTAATGCAGATGTAAAATTAGCAAGCTGAAAATGACGTTGAGGCATGGCACAAATACCCGCCACCAACGGCACCGCTGCCCTTAGAGGGCCAAAGAACCGCCCAATGAACACTCCCCAAACTCCCCAACGTTCAAAAAATTGATGGCCGCGAATCAACGTTTGAGGATGACGAGAAAGTGGCCACATTTTGCCGACATTTTCTTTGTAGCGGAAACCAAACCAGTAAGAAAGCCAATCACCAAAAAAGGCCCCCGCAGCTGCGGCTATCCATATTGGCCAGAAATTCAATCCACTTTCACCAATCAAAGCCCCCAATCCCAACAAAATAATTGTTGCTGGCAACAGTAAGGAAATAAATGCGAGTGATTCACCAAATGCAAGAAGGAAAATAATGGGAATCGCCCAAATTTCATGGGCTTTTACAAAGTTGGTGATCAATTCAATGATTTCATGCAGGTTCACATTAGTCTTTCCTGTGTTATCAGTGTCTGCCATAGGTTAGCCCTGTACTACCAAACCAATGCTAACCTAGCATTTTTATTCAAGAAAATAGGCTTGTAGCTTTTCACGGGCAGCAATATCAAGCCCGATATCTTTTTCCAGCCAAATATCCACACTGCCATAATGTTGATTAATACTATTCAGGGCTTTCAGCAAAAACTCTTCTCTGACCGAATAAACATAAGCAAATTTTTCAACTATATTTTCACTCATGCTTTTTGCGTGTTCATTCAATAAATAGTCTCGATATGGAGCCAGCGTGACATTAGTCAGCAAATAATCCTCCATCACCGTATCCAAATCCGCACCCAATGCCAATAAGACCAACGCAGAGCCGACCCCCGTTCTATCCTTACCGACCGCACAGTGTTGTACAATCCCGCCTTTTTCTGGTTGCAGCAATAATGTGGCTAGTGTTTTATAAGCTGGGTTATTGAGCGGTAGTAATTCATACAGACGTGACATAAATACTTTCGCATCGAATTGTTCCAGTATCTCCTTATCCAGTTTATCCAGATTAGCATCTACTTCTTTAGAAAGCGGATTAGCCGGAGCGTGATGGTAATGTGCGCCATGCCATACCTGATCAGGTTTATCCATAATCTCACTGCTATCACGATAATCGATGATCTGAAAAAGGTTTTGATCCACTAAAATAGCCTGATCGTTTTCTGTCAGTCTGTCCAATGAACCGGAACGAAATAATAGCCCTGACTTGATCTTAGCGCCATTATTCAGCGTCTTGTTGCCTAAATCACGAAAGTTAATGCCGCCATTCAACGGAAGAAGTGAAGGATGGAGTAGAAATGTTGTGGTCATAATTACTCTTGTCAATGTAATAAATAATGTTTTAAAAACAGGTGGTTATTGATATTACTGGATTAGATTAATAGTTATTGGCGCACAACAGCCATTACGCAAATAATCATTAATACAAATAATCATTAATGCAAAACATTATGACATTATCAGATTTTAGAATGAAAGAAAGAGAAGATCGCACAAACGGCAGGGCCGGAATATTCCGGCCCTTAACAGAATCACTTGATAAAAGTATTACAGCAAGCGGCGAGCAGCTTCGACAACAATCCCCAAGGCATTGCTTTCTGTTTTCTTCAATAATTCAGCATCCGGTATTTCTTGTTGAGTACGATTAACAATAACACCTGCTACCATACCAGCACGCAGCCCTTGGCTTGCACACATTGTCAGCAATGTTGCTGATTCCATCTCAAAGTTCATTACACCCATTTCCTGCCACTCTTTCATGGAACCCTGGAAGCGACGGATAATACGGCCTGAATAAGTATCGTAACGCTCCTGCCCTGGGTAGAAGGTATCAGAAGAAGCCGTCACACCAACATGAGTTGTAGTACCGGATGATTTTGCTGCTTCATACAGAGCATTTGTACACTCAAAATCAGCCACGGCTGGGAATTCCATTGGAGCAAAATGCAAGCTGGCACCATCTAAACGGACTGCGGCAGTTGTCACCAATACATCCCCTACATTGATGTGTGGCTGGATTGCTCCAGTCGTACCGATACGCAAGAAAGTACGCACGCCCAACTGGGCAAGTTCTTCCACCGCAATCGACGTTGAAGGGCCGCCGATACCCGTAGAGCAGACAATAACGGCTTTTCCGTCTATTTCTGCACGCCATGTTGTAAATTCACGATGAGAGGCCAGATGTACTGGGTTACCCATCAATCGTGCTATTTTTTCAACACGGTTAGGATCGCCTGGCACAATTGCCAGAGTCGCACCTTGCAGATCGCTTTTAGTGATACCTAAGTGAAATACATCAGACATATCGGACTCCTCAACGGACATGATTCAAAATATGGATACCTAAATTTAGTCAATACTCTGACATTTTTTAGTGATTAAAATCACTTTTAATTGATAAAGATAAGAAACACATACATATATTTGTGATAAAAATCACAAATAAAAAAGAAAATAATGTGGTGAGTATAATGCGGCAATGAAAACAATGTTCGAAGAACAATCACAAAGTCAGAAAAGAGAAAAAACGCCCTTTACAGAGCGCTATTGCATGGATTACATCACAAGATTGAGAAGCAATACACCACACAGCCCAATCCCCCACGCAATTGTGGTAGGAATTGACCAGACGATAATCTGTTGCCTCACATTTTTAATGCCCATCATCCGGTTAACCACCCAGAAAAAACAATCATTGAAGTAGCTGAAAAACAGTGTTCCCATCACCGCAGCCTGAGCCGCTACCAACATATTAATGTCCGGTATCTGCTTGATAACTGGTGCTGAAATAGAAGCTGCGGTAATCATTGCTACCGTGCCAGAACCTTGGATTATGCGGATTAGTGTCGCAATGATAAATGGAATCAAGACTGGTGTTATTGGCAGGCCGGCAATATATTGCGCCAATATCGTCCCCGTCGAACTTTCATTTAACACAGCCCCCAATGCGCCTCCAGCCCCTGACACCAACAAAATAATACCTACAGTCTTTAACCCTTCCTCTAAATGTTCAATCACTTCGTGTTTGCTGGCTTTTGGAATGAGCGTATAAATAGCCAATAAGACACTGATTGCCAGCGCGATAATTGGTGAACCAAGGAACCCAACAATCTGAAAATAGAAATCGTTTTCTTTCCCGGCAAAGACATCGGTTTTCAATAGCAAGCCATTAATTACGCCGGCCAAAATAAGAACAATAGGCACAACAATAGGCAAAAGAGACAGAAATAAGCTCGGTAGTGATTTGTTAGATTTTTCTTCCATATAACGTTGATGAACTTGTTGCAAATTTTCTGCATTTTCTTCTGTATCATCAAGCTGGTATTCAGGATATTTAGTCTCCAACCACTTTGCATAGCAGGTAATGCCTATAACACATGGAACGGCCAGTATCATACCTGCCAGCATCATTGAGCCTATACTCACTCCGAATATCCCTGCCACACCAAGCGGTCCCGGGGTCGGGGGAACAATGTGGTGAGTCACTACCAGCCCTCCCGCCAGTGATACCCCCAGCGTTAATACATTGCGTTTACCTTTCTTTGCTAATGCTTTCACCAGCGGATAGAGGATCATAAAAGCCGAATTAACAAATATAGGGATACTGACAATATAACCGGTGATCGCCAGTGCCCATTCTTCACGCCGTTTACCCAGCCATTTTATCAAGCTATAAGCGATCCGTTCAGTTGCGCCGGACACTTCCAATATCCGGCCCATCATGCTCCCTAACCCAATTACAATGCCGATACTCCCTAATGTTGAACCAAATCCTTTGGTGATCACTTCTATAGCATTGCTCATAGTTAAGCCGCCAGAAGTCCCAGCAATTATCGCAGCAATCAACATGGCAAGCAGTACATGAATACGAGTGCGCAAGACCAGAAAAATCAGCGTAAATACCGCCACTCCCAATCCAATAATTGGAATGTAAAACTCCATCATAAAACCCCATTTCAATCTGTATTATTGGCGATAAATGCACGAATGACATCGCTGAAAGGATAACTGCTGGCCTAGAAGATTTAAACCACCAGTAATGATAATTCTCATCTAAAATCTCTTTTATTAATCCCTGAGAATTATTTTTTATTGTTCTTATTCATTAACAATTTTTTCAGTCTGATTTCTGAAAACACTACTTTTCTCTAAAAAATTTCCGTTCAAATCTATTTAGAAACGATTTTTCATCATGGAACGTTTACCGAGGTTTTCACAGAAAGTTATTCGGAAATAACAGGAAATAAAAGAGGTAATCAAGATATGAGACTACAATCAATTAAAACCAAATTGACAGAGGGCAAAATAACCGAAAGACAAACATTGCTAAGTAAGTTCAGATAAATTTATCTATTTAAGATGGACACACTAAAAATCAATATGACAACTCACCCTAGTACAATTGATAATTTGCCACATGGAGTGTCCATCTCATCAGAGAAAATTTGATTAAAATTTACATAATAAGATTGAGAAGCAGTACACTACACAATCCAATTACCCATGCAATTGTTGTCGGTATAGACCAAATAATCATTTGCTGTTTTGCATCTTTAATACCCATCATTCGGTTAATTATCCAGAAAAAACTATCATTGAAATAGCTGAAAAACAGCGCTCCTAACGTTGCAGCCTGAGCCGCCAGCAGCATGTTAATTTCTGGTATCTGACTGATTACAGGTGCGGAGATAGAAGCTGCTGTTATCATTGCTACTGTACCAGAACCCTGAATTAAACGTACTAACGTCGCAATTATGAACGGAATTAAAATAGGTGTTATTGGTAAGTTAGCAATTTGTTGTGCCAGAAGAGTTCCCGTTCCGCTTTCATGTAATACCGCTCCCAATGCACCACCTGCGCCAGTAACTAATAGAATAATACCAGCTGTTTGTAACCCAGTTTCCAAATGTTCAATTACTTCGTGTTTACTCACTTTTGGCATTAGAGTATAAACAGCCAACAATACACTAACCGCTAATGCGATAATCGGTGAACCCAAAAAATCAAAGATCTGAAAATAGAAATCGTTTTCTTTCCCGGCAAATACATCAGTTTTCAATAGAATATTATTGATTGCTTTAATCAAGATCAAAAAAATCGGGACAATTATGGGTAATAGAGAAAGAAATAAGCTCGGCAGTGGTTTATTAACTTTGCCTTCCATATAACACTGATGAATATACTCCAAGTTTTCTTTATTTTCATCAATGTGCTGATATTCAGGATATTTAATTGCTAACAATTTTGCATAAAAAACAATACCAATCACGCATGGTACAGCCAGTACCATACCCACCAGCATCATTGCACCGATATCCACACCAAAGATACTAGCTACACCGAGTGGTCCTGGAGTTGGAGGAACAACGTGATGAGTTACTATCAATCCTCCTGCCAATGCAACGCCTAATGTCAATATATTTCGGTTACCTTTCTTTCCTAACACCTTAACTAAAGGATAGAGAAGTACAAAAGCTGTATCAACAAATATGGGAATACTGACAATATAACCCGTAATTGCCAATGCCCACTCTTCACGTTTTTTACCTAACCATTTAATGAAGCTATAAGCAATTTGTTCAGCAGCGCCAGAAATTTCTAATATCCGTCCCATCATGATTCCAAGTCCAATCACGATTCCAATACTACCTAATGTAGAACCAAATCCTTTAGTAATTACTTCAACGGTATTAGAAATAGACAAGCCACCTGTGACTCCAGCGATTACAGCTGCAATGAGCATAGCAACTAGTGCATGAATGCGAGTGCGTAAAACCAGAAAGATAAGAGTAAATACTGATACACCTAATCCAATGATTGGAATATAAAATGCCATAACCAAACCCTATTTCACTGTAATTCATTGGCTATAAATGTACGAATGGAATCGCTGAACGAATGATCGGCACTAAATCCTAATTCAAGACTACGGCTGATATCAATATTTCTAGGCCAACTTGCCACTATTTGATTGATATTTTCGTCCGATTCAAAGCGAATAAGATCTACTACTTCTTGACCTGCTACTTCCTTCAGTGCATCAAGCATATCTTTAACCGTAACACTGATTCCTGGCAGATTCACAATACGCGAAAGCCCCAAGTTTTCTGCAGGTATCTGAGCCACATGAATAAGATTACGAATAACTGTTTCAGGGCTAGAAATCCACAAAGATAAATTACAAGAAACAGGACAGGAACAGCTTTCTCCGTGTAATGGCTCACGAATAATCCCACTGGCAAATGAAGAAGCTGCTTTATTGGGTTTACCTGGACGGACGCTAATAGTTGGTAAGCGAAGGACTCGACCATCGACATATCCTTTACGGGAGTAGTCGTTAATAATCAATTCACACATTGCTTTTTGTGTGCCATATGAGGATTGAGGGTTAACAGCCCAGTTATCTGTTACTATCTCCGGCAACTCTCCCCCAAATACCGCCAATGAACTAGTAAAAATAAATTGCATTGATGGTTTTTTATTGCGGATGGCTTCTAATAAGCTACGCGTCACATCAAAATTGATTTCCATCCCTAAATCAAAATTCTGTTCAGCATGATTACTGACAATAGCAGCTAAGTGAAATAGAACATCGCAGTCTATATCGATCAGCTTTTTAACCGCGCCTTCCTGTGCCAGATCCAGCATTAAACAGTATACCCGCGGATCAGGGATAGGAGAAATTGGGCACTCAACATCAACCAACACTAACTGGTCAAAAAGCAATCCATTATTTTTAAGCAGAGCAGAAGCCAACTGCTGACCTAAGAAACCTGCTCCGCCAGTAATTATTACTTTCATGTAAAATTCTCCATTAATAGCCTTTTAAGGTTATTCTTGTATATGAATATTTTTTTAGATATTTATATATTGACAATATGTAGTTTTAAATTTAATTCCTCTAATTGTTGTTGAACTGATATTGATAATTGTCCATCACATACAATGTCATTCAAATTTGAGAGAGGAAAAATACGAAACATGCCATATTTACCATACTTACTACTATCGGAAACCAATACTTTCCTACGTGAAATTTCCAATAATGCCTGTTTAACTAAAACTTTTTCCTCATGGGGAGTAGAAATTCCATGCTCAAGATCCCATGAGCTAGTACTGATAAACGCAATATCGACATTCAAGGCACTCAGTGCCATAGCAGCACTCTTCCCAACACAGGAGTAATTCCGTTTATCTACCTGCCCTCCAGTATGAAACAAACTCAGTTGTGATTTATTTATTAAATACTGAGTAATCGAAAAATCATTAGTAATGATCGTCAAGTTAAAACGTTCTGCTAATACCTGAGCAATCTCAAATGTCGTAGTTCCTGCATCCAGATATACCACCTGCCCATCTTCAACCAATGAAGCAGCATATTTACCAATTACTCGTTTATGACGATAATGAAGAAGCGCTTTTTCACTCCATGGTAATTCTTGCCGTAACGCATCATTTAACTTGATCCCACCAGAGATACTTATAACCTTTCCTTCTTCTTCCAAAATACGAATATCACGCCGCACGGTCATATGTGAAACGTTCATTAATTCAACTAATGTTCTAATCGAAACTGTCAGATGTTCATGTAAGTGTCGATAAATAAAATCTCTGCGCTCTGGAGGACTCATTACCACTCCTGATACATTATTACCGTACAATCATGATTGAGCTTTTACCAACCAGCCAAGCCCTTCTTCCGTATAGCCTACCGGATGATATTCACATCCGAACCATCCTTTATACCCCATTTCATCCAACTTCTTAAATAACCAGAAATAATTGACTTCACCACTATCTGGTTCATGCCGATCAGGTACTGAAGCTATCTGAATATGACTAAATTTCCCCCACAGCCGTTCTATCGTCCGCAATAAATCACCTTCCATAATCTGGCAATGGTAAATATCCAACTGAATAAAGACATTTTCTCGATTAATAGCCTTTAACAACGATTCAGCCTGATTTTGTGTTGTCAAAAAATAGTCTGGTATATCTCTAATATTAATTGGTTCAATTAATACATTAATACCATGCTCAGCCATCACATCCGCTGCGTACCGAATATTTGTGATATAACATTCACGTTGCTGTTCCTGAGTAAACTGTTTATCCAACTTTCCAGCCATCACATGAACTTGCTTACAATTCAATGCTAAAGCATATTCCAGAGCCTTATGAACCCCGTTGATAAAAGCTTTTTCTCGTCCAGGTAAACAAGCTATTCCCCTATCACCCGAATTCCAATCTCCGGCAGGCATATTAAACAGCACTTGTGTTAACTGATGTTTCTGCAATACTTCAACAAGTACTTCTATTGATTCTTCATAAGGAAATAAGTATTCAACACCTTTAAAGCCTGCATTAGCTGCCCTTTCAAAACGCTCAATAAAAGGGGCATCATTAAACATCACACTCAGGTTTGCTGCAAATTTAGCCATAAAAATTCCTTATTATTTGGGATAACTCACCTCCCATTCCCGTGATTTTTGCGGCTTCGTTTAGGTAAATAAGGCCGTGCGATAAGAACATAGATAGAGTCAAGAAAAATATTTCAAGTCTTCTGAGTTGAAAAAGACTTATCGTAATGTTTTATTTCCAGCAACCGAATCATGATATTCAAATAAAATAGCATTATATTTTGTGGAAGATTTCTCAATTTTTTTAGGCAACACGATCTTTACAAAATAGGAAATACTTTACCATCGGTAAACGCCCTATTCGTATAATCTAATATGACAGGATAGGAAAATAATTATTAGTATCAGGACATAAAAATATGTATGAAATGGTTTGCAATTCATTGAAATACATGATAATGAGTTAAGTAAATACAATTAAAATAGTTTCAATGTGGTATAACGTCTTATCTCCCTATTGTCATAAATTAAATAATCATTCATATAATTTTCTATGGTTATTTATATTACACATAGAACAATCTTCATTTATGAAACATGTTTAGGGCATGCTGGAAGAAATTCCTACTTCCAAAATTGCCTGATTTCAACGCCAACCAATAATCAGTATGCAAACAATGTACCCAAGGTACACCCGGTGCAATAGGCGCCCCAATACTGAGTTGTTGAATACCCAAACTCTGTACAACTCGAGAAGAAGTTTCTCCACCCGCGACGATAAAAGTATTGAATCCATTTCGACTCAATTTACTAACGACCTCAGCAAACACCTGTTCCACTGCGTTACTGGCTTTTGTTGCTCCATACCGCTGCTGGATCATTTCCAATGATTTAGGGGGCTGTGTGGCATATAACATTGGAGCAAAAACATCTGTAGATTTCTGAATAACCCAATCAATTAACTGATTAGAATACTCAGGATTGTTAATACATTCCCCTATATTCAATAACATGGAAGGTGCTATTTTTTTATATTCCATCACCTGCTGATTCGTCATAACAGAACAGCTTCCTGAAAGGATAATAGCCCTTCTTCCTCTGGACGGAGGAGTATTTCCAATAGTTGATGCTGCCAAAGCCTGCCCTGAATGATGACTAGCAAGTGCCGCACCAAGCCCCGAACCTCCAGTTACCAAAAACATATCTGATGCTGCTTGAGCAATTGGTAATAAATCCTCCATCGTCAAAACATCAACTACAGCATATCGAATACCACGTTGACGTAATAACTCCAATTGACAACGAATAGCCTGCTTTCCTTGATGAATATATTTCAGTTCAACTAACCCCGCCATTCCTTTTGATTGCTGTTCCATCAGCCGCAATAAGTTGGCATCTTTCATTGGGGTAATAGGGTGGTTTTGCATCCCACTCTCATTCAACAATTGCCCATTAACAAATAAGTGACCAAATACTACTGTTCGCCCATTAACAGGGAGTGCTGGACAGATCAAACTGATATCAGTTTGAAGCTCATCCATCAAAGCATCCGTAACTGGGCCAATATTTCCTTCCGATGTAGAATCAAAGGTTGAACAATATTTGAAAAACAGCTGCTGACAACTTGCCTTGTGCAGTAACCATTGACAAGCTTTCAAAGCTTGAGTAACTGCCTCATCAGCAGAGCAAGAACGAATTTTAAGACTAATAACAACGGCATCTATATCATATGGAACAAAAGTATTCTCATTGGGTATACCCAATAATTGAGTGACTTTCCAACCGCTTTGTACCATAAAACTGGCGATATCTGTTGCACCAGTAAAATCATCAGCAATTACACCCAGTTTAATGGCCATACCTTTACCTCTCAAAAAGTAATATATTCGTTATCATACAACTCTGTTCTATTTCTTCGTTACTATCTACAAAAAATAACTAATGCTTAATTTTACCAATTGAGATTTAATCGATTATGTTATTAACTTAAATATAAGAATCTTGCGATTACAGCTAAAGCCGAATTGAAATATTTACATACAATTTAAGGGAACTCGACACCATAATTGACTACTAACGCTTTTATGGCCTTTCAGAGCTCCCTAAATTAGTAACTCAAACATGTTGTATGGTATTTATACAAATACTAATAACAAGAATGCATCTATTTCTTGCACCTACTAAGCATATTTCATTGCCTCTGCCAATTTTAGTTTTTCACAAGTTTTAACATTCAAGTAAAAACAATGGATTGGAGTACCCCCTCCTATTAAATACTAGGTAATTTATCTCTTTCAGCCCTATAATTGCTATTTTTATGTTGAACTATTAATAATATTCCCTGGTATTGCGTGACAATTTGTTACCTTTTTAATCTTCACATATATACATTCACAAAAAAATGATAAACATCACATTCATAGTTTATATTTCCCGACACACAACAAACATAACACATTGATTTAAATAAATTTAAAAATAAAAATAAGAAAGAACCTATTTCACATACTAGAGCGTGTTGACCTTTGTTGTACATGTTTCAATCGACCCACATAGGGAGCCACATGATTGAAAATGCCAAAGCAACGAGACTTTCATAATTTCTTGCTAATTTGTCATACCGAGTAGCTACTGCT
>NZ_CAWQTY010000209.1:0-18186 GCF_963897815.1 Xenorhabdus sp. Sc-CR9 | reverse complement strand
TATCACGAGTCGTATCGTGCATCAATTCGAGGGCGCGTTTTTGTTCTGGTGTCAGATGAATTTTCATGGCTGCAAGCATGATCGGGTTTGGATAAGAAATCAAGCATCTTCAATGGCGATTGGTATAGATCATGTTGTGGGTCGCCTGCTGTACCGCACTGGCCTGAACCATTGCCCCGGTTTTGGGATCGTAGGTAAAGCGCTGTTGTATACCATCCGTATCAACTTGTGTCGGGACATTGCCTAAAAATGACTCATATTGATATGTGATAACTGTGCCCAAAGGATCGGTGATCTGGCTGGGAAAAAGGCTATCCCCTGGATAGGCCATATGATAGGTACGCCCCCCGCTCGTGGTTGAGGTTAAACGATGCAGGCTGTCAACACTACGGGTACCCAGCACATGATCTCCAACCTGAATCTGTGTCACCAGATTGCTCTTGCTGAACGGAAAATAGGATTTTTGAATAACAGTACCGTCGCTGTGCCTGATGGTTGATACACGCCCAAATAAATCGTAAGTGTATTCAGTTTCTTGCCCTAACGTGTCAACCATTGTCCACAAGCGTCCCAGACCGTCATAATGATTGGCCTGCTGACTATATTGCTTGCCCTGGCTATCGTATAAAGTATGGAGGAGAGGCTGGTTCCGCTTATTATACATCACAGTACGCTTACTGAATTTTACGCCTTCCGCCTGTAGGGTGATCTCTGCGGTACGTGTGATCGGATCATATTCCTGCAAGGCACTCACGCCCGTATCCTGAGTCACGCGGTGTAACAGCCCCCAATCGTCGTATTCAAAACACTCATGGAAAGAGACCTGACGCACTTCTCCCGCATTTTGCTCCATCGGCAGCCAGTCATTACGGGTCTGGTTCACCACTCTTCCCCAACTGTCATATTCCGTTTCAGACACTATCCGCCAACCCTGAGATTCCTGTCCTTTTTCAAGTACCTCCTGCTGATAAGCGCGACCTAATCCGTCAAAACGGGTACGTACCTGATTGCCCCACACATCAGTTTGTGTGGTCGTAAGCGATCCTTTGTTTTCAATGGCATAAGCATAGTGTATTTCCTGGGTATATTTGGTATTCATATTACTGATATGCTTCTTGAGACGCCCCAAATCATCATAGTGATATTGAGCGGTACATCCCTGTGCATCCACTTCATGCCATAATTTGCGACTGAACCGCGATTGGATACTCTGAGTGGTTAAACCCAATTGATCATGTCCAACCCAGTCGATATTCTGCACCAACGTCTCGTCCTTGAGGGTGTAACTGAACTTCTGACGACTTTTCCAGTTTTCTCGCGTAAGCAGAGCAGTTGCCGTATTCGACATGGAATGCACCGTTTCATCTATATACTGGATCCGACCGTGATCCCGCAAATTTACTGCATCAACATAGTGTGTCTGCCGGTCATGCAGTAACTGGTCATTACAATACAATCCCCGATAATTGCACACCACAGCATACGAAGCTGGCGCGCCAGATAATGTAGGCAATTGGGCGTAACGATACACCTCCTGATGGATAGGCACATCCCGATATTTATCTTCAGGGGAAGACCGACACGGTATGACAGTCTTGGATTTGACATAGCGCTTGAAGCCATGAGGATCAGCTGGGCAATCTTCTCCTTCCCCATCCACTGAATAATAAATCCACTCGGTACGGGTGCCATCCGGGGCTATCTGCACCATCGGATTCCCCGCCTCATCAAACTGGGTCTGTGTCACTTCCTCATCAGAGGAATCATTGAAACGAACTGTGGCCGATTTTGGCAATTGAAACTGGGGAGCTTGTTTATCAAAATCGACGCCAACCTGTGCATAATATTCCGTCTTATGCTCCCGCTTGCACTTGTTTTGCTGCGTGACTTCGGAAACCTGCAAATGGTAGTTGTTATAACGCCGGGTAATATGACGTTGGTTGGTACCATCGTTCCAGGTTTCAGTCGAACCATACTGGTAATCACTCAACACTCCATAAAGATAATCACTGTTCTTATTCCACCTCCCCTCCCCCCCGTAACCGAGAAAATTATAATTGGTGTATTCATACGTTCGCACAATATTGGCCCCATGACCGGGGTACTGCGTATACTTGCTGACATAGGGCAAAGGGGGCAAATCGACCCCAGCAGGAAACTTATGGCCGTTAAAATTATAATTCACACTCTCCTTCAATCCCGTCGGGGACAAAACCTCGCTTAATAGCTTATTATTAGTATATATATACTTGTCATAACCCATCTCCCATTTCAATGTGTGGTTATCAGACTGCTTTTTAATCTCAGTGACATAACCATAATCAAAGAGGAGTTGGATCTCATAAGATTCAGTGGTATCTGGCCAGATTGTAATCCGAGTATAAGAGTCTAATTCATAGTCAACTGTTAACAATACATTCTCTTCATCCGAAATCGATACCAGATAGGGAACCGGAGCCAGGGCAAAATTCCATATCAGGGTTAGCGTATGCCCCAGAGGGGTGAATATCTGGACAGGCACTTTAAGATCATCAACATTGTCAGGCCCCGTCAGGACTTCAATCAGGCCGGATTTGTGAATCACCCGATAAGCATTCTGGGTGACGTCTTTTTCAAACCGCACGACATCCTGCTTGTATTGATTTAAATGAACGTCATTATTGAATTCAGTCACTTTATAACGCTCTCCGGTTGAAAGCGCTAATAGCTGATTTTTCCTGTCATACTGGGTCAGCCCCACGGAAAAACCAATGCCAAAGCCCATATTTTTCTCATTCAGGGGGTTATAAGAAAGCGTTATCGTTTGGGTCGGCCCGAGCTGATTGTTGCCGGTCAGTTGGGCTATCAATATCATATAATTAAACAGACCAGTACGAGGATCAACACTACCCATCGCTGCACTTTGAAAGTTATGGGCGTTCGAAAAAAAAGAATTATTCATTTTGTTACCTCTTTATAGGAAAAACCTATTTTTCTGGTTCAATAATAAGAAGATAAGAAAAATAAAGTTACAATAAAGATTTGTAAATATGCCAAATAGAAATAACAAAAATCCTTATTAATCACATCAAAC
This sequence comes from Xenorhabdus sp. Sc-CR9, assembly GCF_963897815.1. NCBI lineage: Bacteria > Pseudomonadati > Pseudomonadota > Gammaproteobacteria > Enterobacterales > Morganellaceae > Xenorhabdus > Xenorhabdus sp. Sc-CR9. The sequence continues at coordinate 15,113 of NZ_CAWQTY010000209.1, read as the reverse complement.
TAATCCTCAACAAAAAAAACATCTGATTTATTTGCATTGCTATCATTATTTGGCATTAACCAATATTTACCTTTGTTTCCATATTGGTCGTAAATAATAATATAAAATTGTTTATACCAAACATCCTGTATGTGAGGAAAAGATGGGTCACCTACCACTAATATACTAAAACAAAGAAAACCATATTGTTGTTTAACTTTTATATCTACAGGAAACGTAATAGGCAAATCAAACCATTTTCTATTACCGATAGACTCCATCGTTTCTTTACCTAAGGGCCAAAGAAAGTGAGCATAATAATATCTATATCCATTATCCTCATGATAAAGCTGATGAACCTGGCCTGTTGAAACGCCTTCATCTCCCCCAATTTCTAGTTTGGTAATAATTAATCTTTCAGATGAGTCCTTTATATCAAGCGATATATAGATATTAATTTGTTCCCAGCTTGAATCAAGATGACCTGGAATTGAATACTGGCTGGCAGCCAATTCTTGTTTTTTATTTATATTAGGCAATTTATAAAATACTTCATTTATCCCAGTTAGCTGGACAAAGTCATCACCATCTTCCCCGAATACTGTAGAGTGATCTCCATCTGGTGCTTCCACAAGTACAGCTATTTGTTTGACTTGATATACCTCTGAAGATGAACAGTATACATAAAAAGTTATCCTTGCTTTTGAGTATTTCTCCTGACTCTCTACAATGGAAGATGAGACATGGGGCACAGCAGTAAATTCGTTAGGTTTATGTGAATATGCCCATTTAAAATTTGTCCCTTCTTCTACCTCAATGGGTAGTTTTTCTCCTGTATTATAGTCAACCAGAAAAGTTTTTTTTATAATGGTATTTATTGGGACATCTACTTTATTTCCATAATAATCATATGGATCAAAATAAACATTTACAGCTATTCTATTTCTTCTGTTAGCAAAGATATAGCTTTGATTACTGAGTTGAGGCAATTTTATCTTCAGATATTTTGCACTGTACCAAGGTTGAGATTCAGATTGATCGTATTTTTCAGTATCTTTCATAAAATTTTCCTTTAAATTTATTAAAATGAGTTTAAAATAAAAACCTCATGAAAATAACGGGGTATAAAAATATAATAAATATCCCCATAGCAAGCTACGGGTTATTAATATATTAATTAAACCCTGATGAATTAAATAAGGAATTTTTAAATTATAGTTAAACTTTCTAGATACGCCAGCTATAACAAAAAATAATTATCCAATCATATTCTTTATAACTATAACTTATCTATTCATTATGAATTTATTTTAATTCACATATTCCGACAAAAAATAAAACAGATAATTTATTTAAACTTAAAATAGATATTGCTTATTAATATTTTAATTAAACTTATGTTATATACCCAGCGGATTTCAAGATGCAGGAGGAATAAACACAACTAACAAACCTGAGGTTCTAAATCTATTGAATATCGCAGTAAACATTCATCTGCTGCAAGAGAGATAACGGTGGAAATTTCAGCAGACGTTTTTAATGCCCTGATTTGCATAAATAATATATCAGCTTCATTATATTCTTTACGCAAGTACCCCAACCATTGTTTAATACGGGCAACGTGATACAAACCCGTATCACCCTGCTTTTCCAGATAGGTATATTTTTGTAGTAGCTTAAGCACACCGCTCCACGGCATCCTCGGTTCGTTATATTTAATTACACGACTCAAGTTTGGCACATGCAGTGCGCCACGGCCGATCATCACAGCATCACATCCTGTAGTGTTGATACATGCCTGAGCGCTCTGCCAATCCCAGATTTCACCGTTGGCAATTACAGGAATAGAAAGGCGACGGCGAATCTCGCCAATCGCCTCCCAATTGATGTGCTCTGCCTTATAACCATCTTCTTTGGTTCGACCATGCACAACCAGTTCTGTTGCGCCAGCCTGTTGGACAGCATCCGCGATCTCAAACTGACACTCGCCAGAATCCCAGCCCAAACGGACTTTTACCGTCACTGGGAAGCCGGCTGGCACAGCTTCACGCATGGCTTTGGCACCACGATAAATGAGTTCGGGATCTTTCAGTAACGATGCCCCACCACCACTGCCATTCACAGTTTTGGAGGGGCAGCCACAATTTAAATCGACACCCCAAGATCCCAGTTCAACCGCTCTAACCGCGTTTTCTGCCAACCATTCTGGATATTGCCCCAAAAGTTGAATTCTGACCGCTGTTCCCGATGGAGTCCGACTCTGGTTATGCAATTCAGGGCACAACCGGTAAAACGATTTTACCGGCAGTAAGCTATCAACCACGCGCAGGAATTCTGTAACACAGAGATCGTACTCGTTGATTTCACTCAACAACTCCCTGACCAATGAATCCAAAACACCTTCCATCGGAGCCAGCAAAACGCGCATGGATTACTCTCCCGAAGCTATCACACGTGGCGCTTTGGTTGTGGTTCTCTGACGACGCTGACGAGAAAATTTATCTTGGCTGCGTGGACGCTCACCATTTTGATTCACATTATCTTGTTTGGAATAACCTTGCTTACTATTACTACTACGTTGGCCTCGAGGTTGTTCACTACGTGAATCGTTACCGCGAGAATCACTGCCCCAGGGACTGTTTCCATGAGAACGGCTGCCACGTGAACTGCTGTTACGGGAGTCACTGCCACGAGAATTGCTAACGCGGGAGCTGTTACCACGATCATTGCGTCCGTTCTGAATAGGCTCCGCCTTAATGGAAGGATCAGGTTCATACCCCGAAATGGCAATACGTGGAATTTCCCGCTTCAATAACCGCTCAATATCTCTCAGGAGTTTGTGTTCATCCACGCACACCAACGATATTGCCTGACCAGTTGCATCCGCACGGCCAGTACGCCCAATGCGGTGAACATAATCTTCTGCAACGTTTGGCAGTTCATAGTTGATCACATGCGGCAATTGATCGATATCCAACCCACGGGCAGCGATATCCGTTGCTACCAACACACGAATTTGTCCGGTTTTGAAATCAGCCAGTGCGCGCGTTCTTGCACCCTGACTTTTATTGCCGTGGATCGCAGCCGCAGTCACACCATCTTTATTCAGTTGTTCCGCCAGTCGGTTGGCCCCATGTTTGGTGCGGGTGAATACCAGTACCTGCTGCCAATTCTGGTTGCCTATCATGTAAGAAAGCAATTCACTTTTGCGTTTTTTGTCTACAAAGTGGATTGATTGTTCAATCTGCTCAGATGCTGAGTTACGGCGTGCCACTTCTACACTCACCGGATTATGCAGCAATTTATTGGCCAGATTTTTAATCTCATCAGAAAACGTTGCAGAAAACAGTAGATTCTGGCGTTTTGCAGGGAGTTTGCTCAATACTCGACGAATATCATGAATAAAGCCCATATCCAGCATACGGTCAGCTTCATCCAGAATCAGAATTTCAACGCGTGAGAGATCCACCGCATTTTGGTGTTCTAAATCCAGCAAGCGCCCCGGTGTTGCCACCAGAATATCGACACCACCCCGCAATTTCATCATTTGTGGATTGATGCTGACGCCACCAAACACGACAAATGAACGCAAACTGAGATATTTGCTGTAATTACGTACATTTTCACCCACCTGAGCCGCCAGCTCCCGAGTTGGTGTCAAAATCAATGCCCTGATCGGACGGCGACCTTTTCCCTGAATGGGAGATTCACTTAAGCGCTGCAAAATAGGTAAAGTAAACCCTGCTGTTTTTCCCGTTCCTGTCTGGGCGCTAGCCAGAAGATCTTTACCGGAAAGTACAACAGGAATAGCCTGTTGCTGAATAGGGGTAGGTTCCGCGTAGCCTTGTTCTTCAACAGCACGCAAAATATCAGCCTTCAAGCCGAGTGACTCAAAATTCATAAATAAGAAATACTCCAGACTTCACCATTCCTGACATCAATTCAGGGGCAGTTTTATGGGAAGAAAACAGACGCGATAAAACGCAAAGAAATAACACAAACTGCCATGCACCTAAGTGCAGCATTATAACAGATATATATTCCCAATCAGACCAGATAAACCAATTAATTAGCTCGAAGATACGGATTGCAGACAAACGATTACGATAATTTTTCAAAAACAGGAAAATTCTTTTTTATAAGCGTCTATTAAAAAGGCAATTTGTGTCAGCTTTACATCGACTTACTTTAGTTTTAAAGTTAATCATACGATTGATATATTTACGACACTCCCGAAAATTTTTTGTAACAGGAACTCTTTAAACATGGCAGAGAAGACGGCTCAAACTTCACGAGGCGAACAAGCCAAACAGCAACTTCTTGAAGCGGCAATAGAAATTTTTGGCAGATCTGGTCTGGAAGGCGCCACTACCCGCAATATCGCCCAGCACGCACAACAAAATATCGCTGCCATTGCTTACTATTTTGGTTCCAAGGAGGGATTATATCTCGCTGTCGTGCAGCATATCGCTGATAGACTAAAATCAGAATTTACCCCACTGGTTGGGGCTATTGACCATTTCTTTACCAAAACTCCGAAACCTTATCCACAAGAACAAATACTGGAATTCATTCATCAAGGAATGGTTAGCTATAACCGCCTGATTTTCGAGAAAAGCAGTATTAATATCAGCCGCATCATGTCACATGAACAATTAACGCCAACAGAGGCTTACAACGTCATGCATGAGCAAGGTCTGGCTCCGATTTATTCACGTTTGAATAAATTAATCGCTAATTATATCGGTGCTGATGAAGACCAAATTTCAACCCAAATCCATACCCACGCCCTATTGGGCGAAATTCTTTCTTTCCGTCTGGCACGGGAAGCTTTATTGCGCCAAACAGGTTGGGACAACATTGGTGCCAAAGAGTACGCATTAATCAATCAGGTTTTATCTCAACATATCAATTTATTGCTTGATGGGTTACGGAATAGATAACGCTACAGCCGTATATATCCTAAGATCTTTCAACCAATTGCAAAATCTCAGGTTTAAATTGAACAAGACATAAGGGATAGTATGAACAATAAAAAGTTTGCTCTTGCCCTATTGGCGCTCATTGTTGTTATCGGAGCCATTGCTGGCATTTATTATTATCAGGAACAAAATAGCAAAGAGTTAACCTTATATGGCAATGTCGATGTCAGAACTGTCAATCTTAGTTTTCGGGTTGCCGGTAAACTGTCAAGCCTGCAAGTCGATGAAGGTGATGCCATTACGGCAGGTCAGACTCTCGGTCATCTTGATAATGCTCCCTTTATTCATGCCCTGAACCAAGCCAAAGCCGCCCAAGATGTTGCCAAAGCTAACCTTGCCAAAGCTGAAGCGGGTTATCGCACTGAAGAAATCGCTCAAGTCCGCGCTGAAGTTACTCAAAAAGAGTCAGCATTTCACTTTGCCGATAGTTTTTTGAAACGTCAGCAAGGATTGTGGCAGAGTAAAACTATCTCAGCCAATGAGCTGGAAAACGCCAAAACCGGGCGCAATCAGGCATTCGCTGCCCATCAGGCCGCAAAAGATAAATTACGCCAGTTCGAAACCGGTTATCGAATAGAGGAAATTGCGGCTGCCAAGGCGCAACTTGCTCAAGCGCAAGCAACTGTCGCACAGGCGGAACTCAATCTGAAAGATACTCAACTTACTGCTCCATCAGCAGGTGTTATCCTGACCAGAGCCATTGAACCGGGCACTATGTTAGCGGCTGGAAACACGGTTTTTACCCTGTCACTGACCAATCCTGTCTGGATCAGAGCATATATTGATGAGCCTAATCTGAATCAGGCTACCGCAGGACGAGAAATTTTGATTTATACCGATGGACGGAAAAATCAACCTTATCATGGCAAAATCGGCTTTGTATCTCCAACGGCCGAATTTACACCTAAAAATGTTGAAACACCGGATTTAAGAACGGATTTGGTCTATCGCCTGCGGATCATTGTCCTTGACCCCGATGAGGGAATAAAACAGGGAATGCCAGCCACCTTGCGCTTTACTGATTCGAATTTCACTGAAGCAAAAGATAAGTAAGGTAATGACATGACCAGTTCAGCTTATAGAATAAAACTGAACGGCGTGGAAAAAACCTTTCCAGGATTGGACACCCCTGCTGTATCTCGTCTACAGGCAGAAATTCAGGGTGGCTCAGTTACAGGTCTTGTCGGCCCGGATGGTGCTGGAAAAACCACGTTGATACGCATGCTGGCCGGTTTATTGAAGCCTGATAGCGGCAATATAGAAATCATGGGACTTGATCCCATCAAGAATAGTGTTCAAGTTCGTTCTGAACTCGGCTATATGCCACAGAAATTCGGCCTGTATGAAGATTTAACCGTAATGGAAAATCTGACTTTATATGCCGATTTGCGCGGCGTGATGGGTGAAGAACGCAAGGCAACATTTCAAAAATTACTGACTTTCACCGATTTAACCCGCTTTACCGAACGGTTGGCCGGTAAATTATCCGGCGGCATGAAGCAGAAACTGGGTCTGGCTTGTACGCTTTTGGGTAGCCCGAAAGTTTTGCTGCTTGACGAACCGGGCGTGGGCGTTGACCCTATCGCTCGCCGTGAATTATGGCAAATGGTGCATGAACTCGCTTCCGACGGTATGTTGATCCTGTGGAGCACTTCGTATCTGGATGAAGCCGAATTGTGCCGCGATGTTTTGCTGCTGAACCACGGTGAATTGCTCTATCGTGGTCAACCCCAAAATTTAACCCGAAATATTGCAGGCCGCTCTTTTTTGCTTGATGTCAAACAGGAAGCACGCCGCAAAATGCTGCAACATGCCCTTACCCTGCCTCAAGTCACGGACGGCGTTATTCAAGGAAGATATGTTCGCCTGATCTTAAAAGAGAAAGCGGATAAAAATGTATTACTCCGGCAAATAGGGTTATCAGAAGATAATATTTTCGATGCTGAACCACGTTTCGAAGATGCCTTTATCGATTTGTTGGGCGGCGGCCCATCTCATCGTTCAGAATTGGCTGAAATCATGCCTAAAATCCCGCCAAATCCGACAGAAACCGTAATAGAAGCCTGTAATCTGACCAAAAAATTCGGGGATTTCGCCGCTACTGACAATGTAGATTTCGAAGTGAAGCGTGGAGAAATTTTTGGCCTGCTGGGGCCTAATGGTGCCGGAAAATCCACCACGTTCAAAATGATGTGTGGACTGATGATCCCTACATCCGGCAAGGCTCTGGTTCTGGATATGGATTTAAAAACCAGTTCAGGCAAGGCACGTCAACGCCTTGGTTATATGGCCCAGAAATTCTCCCTGTATAGCAATTTGACGGTTGAGCAAAACCTTAAATTTTTTTCCGGTGTTTACGGGCTGAAAGGCCGGCATCAGCGAGAAAAAATGTCTGATATGATCAGCGCCTTCAATCTCGAACCCATCTTACATCAAAAGACGGATAGTCTCCCACTCGGCTTTAAACAACGTCTTGCCCTTTCCTGCGCATTGATGCACGAGCCTGACATTTTGTTTTTGGATGAACCCACTTCCGGTGTCGATCCGCTGACCCGGCGAGAATTTTGGTTGCATATCAACGGGATGGTTGATAAAGGCGTTACGGTAATGGTAACCACTCACTTTATGGATGAAGCCGAATACTGTGACCGCATCGGGTTGGTGTTCCGAGGACGATTGATCGCAGCGGGCACACCTGACGAGCTGAAACAATTGGTCTCTACGGATGAACACCCTAACCCTTCTATGGAAGATGCGTTTATCGATCTCGTGGTGAATTACGATAAGGAGCCGCAATGAATCATTCTGAACATACAGCATCCCAGAAAGCAGTCAGTTTCTCATGGCGCCGATTGAAAGCACTTTGCGTTAAGGAAACTAAGCAAATTATCCGTGATCCCAGCAGTGCTTTAATTGCGGTGGTTATTCCTTTGATGCTGCTCTTTATTTTTGGCTATGGTATTAACCTTGATTCAAGTAAACTTCGCCTCGGTATTCTGATGGAGCAACAAAGCGAAGATGCCCGTGAATTAGTGCATGCCTTTACAGGATCGCCCTATATTGATGCCACTATCAGCGATAATCGCCAGTTCTTAATCAATAAAATGCAGGAGAACCAACTTCGAGGCATCATCGTAATTCCGGTCAATTTTGATGCTCAGCTTGCCCGCGTCGATAGCCATGCTCCTATTCAAGTCATTACTGATGGCAGTGAACCCAATACTGCTAATTTTGTTCAGGGTTATGCTAAAGGCATCTGGCAAATCTGGCTCCAGCACCGGGGGCAAAATCAAGGTGTTTCGACTACGCCATTGATTGATACACAGATCCGTTATTGGTTTAACTCCTCCGCCATTAGTCAACATTTTCTTATCCCCGGTGCAGTCTCAATTATCATGACCGTTGTCGGTGCAATCCTCACTTCACTCGTGGTTGCCCGCGAATGGGAACGCGGAACGATGGAAGCACTGCTCTCTACCCAAGTCACCCGAACCGAATTATTGCTTGCCAAGTTACTGCCCTATCAAGTGCTCGGTTCTTTTGTCATGGTACTGTGCATGGTATTTACGGTTTTTGTGCTGGGTGTTCCCTATCGTGGCTCACTCTGGATACTGGCATTAGTTTCCAGCCTTTATCTTGCTACCGCTTTAGGCATGGGGCTGCTCATCTCTACTCTGACGCGAAATCAGTTCAATGCAGCGATGATTTCTCTCAATGCGGCTTTTTTGCCAGCCATTATGTTGTCCGGTTTTGTTTTCGAAATAGACAGTATGCCTGCGCTTATTCAGGCTTCTACTTATGTCGTGCCCGCACGTTATTTTGTCAGTAGCCTACAGACACTCTTTCTGGCCGGAAATATCGGTACAGTATTGATCACCAATCTTCTCCTGCTGATTGCCAGCTCCGTCGTCTTTATTGGCCTGACTGCGTGGAAAACTCGTCGGCATTTGGATTAAAAAGGAAAGAGCATGTTTTATCGTTTATATACGTTAATCATGAAAGAGTTGCAGTCTCTGCTAAGAGAACCGCAAACACGAAATATTTTAATTTTGCCGGTCATTTTGCAAATGATCCTGTTTCCGTGGGCCGCAACGCTGGAAGTCAAAAATGCCACTATTGCGATTTATAATGAGGACAAAGGGCAAGCCTCAATTGAATTAACCCAACGGCTGGCAAAATCGAAAGCATTTCCTGATGTTATTTTACTGACAAGTTCACAAGAAATCCGGCCTACCTTGGATGATCGCAAGGCATTGCTACTGGTACGCTTCCCACAAAATTTCAGCGCCAATATCGCCAGCCAGAATCCGACTGCAATTCAGGTCTTACTGGATGGACGTAACTCCAACAGTGCTCAGATAGCTGCCAACTATATTCAGCAAATAGTGATGGATTACCAGAAACAATTATTGGTAAATGCACCGAAAGCCAATAACAGCGAATTAATCATCCGCAACTGGTATAACGCCAATCTGGATTATAAATGGTTTGTCGTACCCTCATTGGTTGCCATGATTACTACCATTGGTGTCCTGATTGTGACGGCGTTGTCTGTCGCCCGTGAACGGGAACAGGGAACATTGGATCAATTACTGGTTTCTCCACTGGCAACATGGCAGATTTTCCTCGGCAAAGCGATTCCGGCGTTGGTCGTGGCGACTATGCAGGCAACTATTGTTTTACTAATTGGAACGTTATTTTACCAAATCCCCTTTGCAGGTTCGTTGCTGCTATTTTATGGCTGCATGTTGATTTATGGGTTATCTCTGGTTGGTTTCGGTCTACTGATTTCTGCGGTCTGTTCCACCCAGCAACAGGCTTTTATCGGCGTGTTTGTGTTTATGATGCCCGCTATCCTGCTTTCTGGATATATTTCTCCGGTTGAGAATATGCCTGTCTGGCTACAAGACATCACATGGATTAACCCAATCCGGCATTTTACAGATATTACCAAGCAAATTTATTTGAAAGGGGCTGATTTATCAGTGATCTGGCCAAATTTATGGCCATTGTTGGCTATTACAGCAACGACGGGCGGGGTTGCCTATCGATTGTTCCGAAGCAAAATTGCTTGATAACAATTAAAATAGAGGAAAGAGAGGGGAATTTGACAAAATATACTCTCTTTTCTAGGTTTAATTTTATCTTAAATATGAAAAATAGATTTAGGCTGGTAACTAAATATTATTGCGTTGCATTACCCGATAACCACACTTGTATTCACATAATAATAGCTCACTTCCCCCGTTGCTATAATAAAAAACACTATGTTATATTCACATTTGTGAATATAACATCATTGATTAAATCGGTTTTCATAATAGCGATACACTCAAATTATAAGGTTGCCTTACTCCTCGCTGCGCGAGGAGTAAAGAAATGATCTACAATTTTTGAATTCTATTTAATACTCTTCAATATAAAAACCCTGCTTTTGGCAGGGTTTTTATATTGAAGAGTAACGCTATATGTCAGTGATTATCGACGATCACCCAAAATACGCAGCAACATCAAGAACAGGTTAATGAAGTCCAGATACAGAGTCAGAGCGCCAGTGATAGAATATCTGCGCAGGTTCTCTTTATCATTAACATCCATTTGTTCACCCATTTCTTTCAGTTTCTGAGTGTCATATGCAGTCAAACCAGCAAAAACCACAACACCGATATAGGTGATTGCCCACATTAATGCCGGACTTTTCAACCAGATGTTTATCAAAGAAGCCAGAATGATGCCGATAAGCGCCATAAACAGAAAACTACCCAGACCACTCAGACTGCGTTTAGTTGTATAACCATAAACACTCAATGCACCAAACATACCCGCTGAAACCACGAGTGTACTGGCAATCGAGCTACTGGTATAAATCACAAAAATACTAGAAAGCGTCAGACCCGTCAGCATGGAGTAGAACATGAATAACCCTGTCGCTAACGCCCCGCTCATTTTATGAACCAGACCAGACAGCACAAATACCAAGGCAAGTTGTGCAATGATCAAACCATAAAAAACAATGGAACTGCTAAAAATGGCGTATAAAATTTCAGGAGTATTTGCTACATACCATGCAACAAACGCGGTTAACAACAAACCACAAGTCATCCAACCGTAGACTTGAGTCATATAAGTTTGTATACCAGAACTGGTTTTCTGGACAATCGAACCATTAGAACGTTGATATCGGTCCATGACGATTACCTTTTCATGACAATGTTTAAGGATTGAGACTGTTTAAAAATAAACAATCTATTCAAAAGTTATACATTAGCATAGAACATTAACAAAGCCATCCGCCAATTAACGACAATTTCAGTGACATATTATTTATCTGCCCGGTTTTCATGATAGTTCGCAAAATGATCTACTAATCCTTTATTTGAATGTCTTCGTTTCAGCTCTTTCGTTACCAGCGATTTGCCGCTTCCTGATCACTTTGTCTCGTTTCAACCCAGCGTTCACCTTCTGCAAGAGACTCTTTTTTCCAGAATGGTGCTTTGGTTTTCAGATAGTCCATGATAAATTCTGCTGCCGTAAAAGCTATGCTGCGATGAGAACTTGTGACGCCAACAAATACAATTTCATCTCCCGGATACAATTCCCCAATTCGATGAATAATACTGATACGTTGCAAAGACCAACGTTGGCGCGCTTCATCAGTAATTTCCTGCAACATCTTTTCTGTCATGCCAGGATAATGCTCAAGCATCAGCGCGTTAACGTTATCACCCAGATTGTGGTTACGAACCTTGCCTGTAAAAGTTACAACAGCACCGTCTTCATCACATAGTGAAAGCCATTGGTATTCATCGCCCACACTGAATACCTCCCGCTGAACACGGATTCGGGTATTTCCCATCATCAACCTCCCGTGACAGGTGGGAAGAAAGCCACTTCATCACCATCATTCAACGGGTGTTCAGCATGGACAAAGGATTGATTGACAGCCACCAGCAATTTACCTTCCTCTAAGGCAACCCCCCATCGTTCGCCTTTTTCAATCAATGCATGACGAAGACCGGCTACCGTTGGGTGATTATTCGGCAATTCCAGTGAGTCTGTACCTACCAATTCACGGACTTGAGCAAAAAACAGTACCTTGATCATGCTTTCACCTTAAAATTTCCTGATTTTCCACCGCTTTTTTTCAGCAAACGAACAGGCCCAATAACCATATCTTTTTGCACCGCTTTACACATGTCATAAATCGTCAATGCGGCTACCGATGCTGCGGTCAAAGCTTCCATTTCCACACCTGTTTTCCCGGTTAAGCGACAGCAAGATTCAATTCTGACACGGTTATGTTCTATTTGTGCTTCCAGTTGAACTTCCACTTTACTGAGCAGCAGCGGATGGCAAAGCGGGATTAATTCCCAAGTCCTTTTAGCCGCCTGAATGCCCGCAATACGAGCAGTCGCAAAGACATCCCCTTTATGATGATCACCGGCAATGATCATTGCCAATGTTTCAGCCTGCATTTCAACAAATGCTTCTGCCCTTGCCTCACGCACAGTTTCTGATTTGGCAGAAATATCCACCATATGAGCTTCACCCGCAGTATTGATATGGGTCAGTTGGGACATTCTTTACTCCTAAAAAATGGGTCTTGAAGTTAAATTAACCACCAATAAAAGAAAGATTGGGAGTGATTCCACTGTCACCCTGATGTAAAAAGTGAGTCTCACGTTTATGGCGCAACCCACCTTGAATCCGTAGTTTTAGTGCTTCAAGTGACGCGCCGTCATATAATAAATCGCGTAATGGGATGCCTTGTTCACCAAACAGACACAAATGAAGGTTACCAATCGCAGAGACTCTCAAGCGGTTGCAGCTTTGGCAAAAGTTTTTTTCATACGGCATGATAAGGCCTATCTCGCCCTGATAATCAGGATGGCGGAAGACCTGAGCCGGCCCGTCGCTGCGGGTATTCTGTTTTTGTTGCCAACCTTGTTGCAACAACCGGCTGCGGATAACCTCACCAGAAAGGTGGTGACGATGAAAAATGTCGTGACCTTCACCCGTTTCCATCAATTCAATAAAGCGCAACTGAATTGAACGCGGTTTAACCCAGTCAAGAAAAACTGGCAAGTTAATATCATTCACATTTTTCATCAGCACAGCGTTAACTTTTACTGTGTTAAATCCTGCGTCAAACGCAGCATCAATACCACGCATAACCTGAAAAAATTTATCCTGCCCCGTGATGGCGTGAAACTGACGAGGATCGAGACTATCAACACTGATGTTAATGGCTGTCAGACCTGCCTCCTTCCATTTGGATACATCCCGTTCCATCCGGTAACCATTGGTTGTTACTGCAATTTTTTTGACCTGTGGGTTTTCGTGAACTGCGGCAATAATATCGCAGAAATCCCGGCGCATAGTTGGCTCTCCCCCTGTCAGACGGATTTTTTCTGTACCAAGTTCGGCAAAGGCGCGACTGACGCGGCGAATTTCGGACAGGGAAAGAAATGATTTATGACCATGAGGCCGATATCCATCAGGCAAACAATATGTGCAACGAAAGTTACACACATCAGTAATTGATAACCTCAGGTAATAAAATTTACGCAAAAATGCGTCTACGAGCTGTTCCACAATAACACCTTCCAAGTACAGGAGATGCGGGCATTTCTACCTTGCACCTTGGTGACTCAGGAGCCACGGCCAAAGTATCATATCAATGTGTTATCCGTTTGATAGAGCAACGACTTAGACACAGAGGCTAGGAGTTAATATCAATTAAACTTTTATGCGAATAATTACGTGAGTGACGATGTGCTCATCCAAGATTTTACCGCTTAAAATAATAAAAAGCTAATGCCACATTCGGTATATATCTTAATATATAACGAGTTAACCAAAAACAATAACACTTGATTTCTACAATATTTTTATGCTGTCGTTAAAAAATATCAGACAAAAAACCGCATGAAATCACAGCAATTACTGAACGCATCATTTTTTATGATAAATTACACGAGATTTATTAGACCCACCAACTTTAGCCAGTAACAGGAATCTTATGCGTAATCGCACATTAGCTGATTTGGATCGTGTAGTCGCCCTTGGTGGCGGTCATGGACTCGGACGCGTTATGTCTTCTCTTTCTTCTCTCGGTGCCCGTCTGACCGGCATTGTCACAACAACCGACAATGGGGGTTCGACCGGAAGAATACGACGCTCAGAAGGTGGGATCGCTTGGGGAGATATGCGTAATTGTCTCAATCAGCTAATCACAGAACCTACCATTGCCTCTGCCATGTTTGAGTATCGATTTGGTGGCAATGGCGAACTGGCTGGTCATAATTTGGGTAATTTAATGTTGAAGGCGCTGGATCATTTAAGTGTCCGCCCTCTGGAGGCGATTAACCTGCTCCGCAATCTGCTGAAAGTAAATGCACATCTGATCCCTATGTCAGAACAAGCAGTTGATTTAATGGCCGTGGATGATCTAGGCAATACCGTATATGGCGAAGTAAATGTTGACCAGCTTAATTGTGTACCACAGGAGTTATTTCTCTATCCCCATGTTAATGCCACTAAAGAAGCATTGGATGCCATTGAACAAGCCGATTTGATTTTAATCGGTCCCGGTAGTTTTTTTACCAGCCTAATGCCATTGTTATTGCTGGAGGATTTAACTCAATCACTGCGCCGTAGCAACGCAAATATGATTTATATTGGCAATCTGGGGAAAGAACTCAGCCATTCTGCTGCCGAATTATCGTTAAAAGACAAGCTGGAAATAATGGAAAATAAAATTGGACGTAAAATGATTAATGCGCTTATTGTCGGCCCTTGCACCGATATCAGCCTTTTCCATGATCGAATTGTCAGCCAACAAGTGTTAGAAGCTCAGGATATTCCCTATCGCCATGATCGTGAGTTATTACGGCAAGCGATAGAAAATACCCTGCAAAAATTGGGTTAGCTCAAATAGTATTGATAGAGAGCGAAATTATTCACTCTCTATACCTTCATCTTTCAAGTTACAGTTTTGTCGGCTGCATCCCGAAATTCATTGTATATACCAATCGCCATTGAAGATGCTTGATTTCTTATCCAAACCCGATCATGCTTGCAGCCATGAAAATTCATCTGACACCAGAACAAAAACGCGCCCTCGAATTGATGCACGATACGACTCGTGAT
>NZ_CAWQTY010000208.1:0-18191 GCF_963897815.1 Xenorhabdus sp. Sc-CR9 | reverse complement strand
GGACGTTATCAGTCCGTCACTTATCCCTAACAACAATAATCATCATTAACGTTATCAGCCCATGAGGCTGTTAACGCTTTTCTTAAGCGCCTGACCGGGGAAGCCAAAACACCTTCCCGGTATCGGGTGGGTGTTTTCTTTCATTGACATAAAATCAAGGAACAACACCATGAATCCCATTTTTTTACCGGTACCGGATGAAACCGATACCGCATTACGTGAAGAGCTATTTACCGCTCAGGTCACCGGCCTGAGGCAATACCCGAAAGCACCACAGTCATTGCAGCCGGAAACCCTGATGGTGTGCGAAGCCTCCACCGTCACGGAAGTGGTACAGCGGCTAAAGGTGATCCATCTACTGGGTGACTGGCCGGTGCCGGAGAGGTTATCTGCTCAGGTTTCGGGGACTTTTTTTCCGCTGACCGTCATGATTTTTGATGCACAGGACAGAAAAGTGCTCGGTGGCCGGTTTGGTGAAGAGATTATCTGGGCGCAGCCGGTCACCCTGACGTCAGAACGCCTGTCACTGGAACAGCAACAGCAGCGGTTATGTCAGGCAGCGATGCTTGAGCAGAGCTGGCAGAATACTCCGGCGGCGCGTGCGTTGTGGCGCAAGGTGCATTTATTGTCACTGCATGGGGTGTCCTCCTGTTATCAGCAGTGCCATGAAGTGCGGGATATTCTCCGGTATGGCGTCTCCGTCAGTGTCTTTTCTGAGGGGACGTTATGACCACGTTACGTTTAACCGTCTGGCAGGTGATTGCGTCCGCCTTGCTGAAACGGCATTTTGGCCTGAGCCTGACCGATACGGTTCTGTGTGAAACCGATACGGTGGCAGTACTGATAGCCCGCGGTGTCCGGCCTTCAGAAGCCATTAACGAACTGGTGGATAAATACGACTTAATTCGGCTGAACACGCAGGTTATCCCGCGCAGTACACCTTATGTGGATATCCATGATGAGCTGACGGTTATTTTTGACAGTGGTCTGGCTGACAGTCTGTTCAGGCACGCCAAACCGTAACCCTTTTTACAATCTACCCATCGGGGGAACCGGTCTCCCTGACGGGACGGTTCCTCTTTTTTATCTGAACAGTGTTAAAAATGAGGAAAACCAACATGGCAGAATGGTGTATCAATCAACTGGAAATCACCGGCAAATCCGTTTGTCTCGATGTAATGCAGCAATGGGTCTGTGGTGAAGAGGTTCCCCGTTACCGTCAGGCGGTGCTGCAAAGCCTGCGCCTGTTTCTGGCCGGCTGTGCGGGGATACTGAAACCCACCAAACCGCAGACGTATACGCCGTACCCGGCGTTAGTGCGCGGCACGGCCGTTCCGACGGCGCAGTATCTGGCGTTTGAGCAGTGGCTGCTGCTGTTGCAGAATAATGTGCCGTTGAATACGGACAATATCAAACGCATCGATAACCTGTACCGTCAGTCCGGTCTCAGCCTGATGCACTGGGACAAGGTGCCGGAAGCAGCGCGTGACATTATCGCCCGTCTGCTGACCAGTCAGTATACCGACTGGTTTGGCATGGTGGGCTGGTCTGATACACCCGATATCGGGGCGTGCTGGGATAAGCTGAATGTATATCCGCAGGCGGCCCAGCCCTGCGATATGCTGATGATGATGTCAACGAATCTGGCGACTGAAATCAACGGTAACAGCGCCCTGCTGAAAGGCATTGCCACGACGGCACAGTTTTACGGGGAACAATACGGGATGGAATGGCCGTTTGGTCATCATGTCCGCTGGGAACGCCGGAATGTCAGCAGCTTAACCGTGCGGTTTGATTCGCCCTGGGCATCACCTTCGCCCGAGCTAATGGGCGAGCTGTCCGCGATGTTTGACTGTGAAATCCGCCACTGGTACAGCGAAGCATCAGGAAGCTTCAAAGGTTACGATTGTTATGACCAGGGCGAGCACGTGGACAGCGGTCACGGGCAGTCAGGCCGGGAAAACCGGCCGGCACTGTATCTGGTCACCGGTGAGCAGGCGGAAACGGCACTGGCCCTGCCGGCTATCGCGGTCGGGCAATAGTCCTTCGTTTAACGCAGTATCCATTTATTTTTACATCAACCGAAAGGGGAAACTATCCCCTTTTCGGGGCGTGTTTTCCTCTTTTCGCTTTTTGTTCAGCAAGGAAAACACGCAATGGTATCGCGAACCGATCATCAGAAAGAATTCATTTCGCTGTTTAAGCAAACGGCACGTTATCAGACCCGTTATCAGGTCTTCCGGGATTTTTGCAATTGTGCCATGGCAGCGATCCACAATAAACACTGTTTCAGCGAGGAGCTGGAACAGTATTACCTGAAAACCATCAACAAGTACAAACGGGCAGACGTTGACCGGATTGTTCAGCTGTTCTCCCATGTGGTACTCGGACTGGCACAGGAACCCAATGATTTTCTGGGCAGTGTGTTTATGCGGCTGGAATTGGGTGATAAGGATCTTCAGCAGTTCTTTACCCCCTGGAGTGTGGCCAGAATGATGGCGGAAATGCAGTTGCATGATGCCGCCGGGCTGTTGCAGACGCAACCGTTTGTCACGCTGTGCGAGCCGTGCTGTGGCGCGGGCTGTATAACTTTGGCCGCTGCCGACGTGCTGAGAGAACAGGGGCATGATCCGTTGTGCAGCCTGTGGGTTTACGCGATTGATATTGATCCGCTGGCGGCCGTGATGGCCTATATCCAGTTCTCGCTGACCGGTATTCCGGCTGCTGTCACCATCGGCAATGCCCTGCATGATGGCGGTGACAAGCGAACCCGTTACACGCCCGCGCATTATCTGGGCAACTGGTCTCAGCGTTTGCGGGAGGCGGAGCTTATCGCCGCCTGAACGCATTTTTTCAACGAAAATATTATGACTATTGCGCCTTTCGGGGCGCTTTTTTTTGTTTTTAAGTGACGTTAATACAATGAGTTATGATGGAAATTAAGCGGATTAGGTAAGTCAGTCAGGGGATGAACCGGATCAGTTTAATTTTCATTTCCGCAAAAAGAGTTGTTCCTTGTTTCCGGCCGGGATTCACCGACACTGAGCCAAATCTGAACCAAAAGAGGAAAAACCATGTTTCAGCGTTTTAAATCCCGTTTTACCCGTGACCCTTCCCCGTCACAAAAAGCGCCCGGGCAATCACCTGAAAGTGTACGCGATGCCGGCGGTTATTTCCGTCCACTGTCAGCAGAGGTGCTGCTGGCAACTTCAGAGCGTGGCCAGTATCTCCGGCAACTGTGGGAAAACAGTGCGCTGCCCGCCGGGTTGTATCAGCAATTCTATCTGGATCCGCTCCGGCAATTATGCGCCCGTGTGCAGCGTGTTCCCGCGACACAAGAGGGCATCTGGTCCTATCGCGGCGGATTTATCGATCTGACCCTGCAATTTACTGCCTGTACCGTGCGGCTGGCAAAAGGGCATCTGTTGCCTCCGGGGGTGGCGCCGGAAACCCAGGCCGCACAAAGTCTGCTGTGGCAGGCGGTGGTATTCTGGGCGGCGCTGTTTTACCACCTGCTGCTGTTGCAGCAACTGGAAGGGGAACTGGAAGACGGGCATCACTGGCAGCCGGGGATCTGTGTGCCTGACAAACCCTTTCGTTTCCGTTTTCGTACTCCTGAAAACACGCCTTCGGTGCCCCAGGAAGCGTTGCTGGCGGCCTGTCTGTTACCGGAAAAGGCCATGATGTGGCTGGTTTCGGTACCGGAAGTCTGGCACTGCCTGATGCAGCATCTTAATGGCTGCCCATCCACCGTGCCACTGATTGACGCGTTGCTTCAGGATGCGGCCGGGCAAATGCAGTCTCCGTTGCTGAAATCCACTGAGCCTTCTGAACCAGCCCTCAATCCGGTTTCTCTGCCTGCCACATCGGGAGCCGCTGCTGTTTCCGACACCGCCGAGGATACCCGGACATTACTGTCATTGTTTCAGACACCGGAATGAATCTTTGCTGAGAAATAACGCAAATAATAACGATAATGATTTTAAATTATTCAAACGAACCATATCAGCGCCGGAATGCCTTGTTTCCCTGATGTACAAAAGGTCATTATATGAAAAATAAAATAATTTAACGTGTTAATTACTTTAGGCGCTTATTAATAGATCGTTTCTGCATCGAAACACAATATTACACACTAAGGAAACCATAATATGTTGGATAACGAAGGAACAATGGGCTGGGATGCGTTGTTGGACGAGTATTTTTTCTCACACATGTTGCGACCGGCAAGCGAATGGAGTTATAGCAAGGTGGTACGGGTATTTATCAACTTTATGGGAGAAACCGTGCTGCCGGCACAGGTGAACCACCGGGATATATTGCGCTGGCGGCGTCACTTGCTGAATGAAAAGAAGCAGTCGTGTCATACCTGGAATAACAAGGTCACTCATTTGCGTGCCATCTTTAATTTTGGAATAGAGCAAAAGTTATTACCTCAAACCAAAAATCCTTTTCTTGATGCTGCGGTCAAGAAAGGCAAAAAAACGAAAAAAGTGCTGAGTAAATCCCAGATAATTCGTCTCTATCTGCGGATGGGGCAGCATGAAGACGATGAAAAAACAAAGGTAACCCTACAGGGAAGGCGTTGTGCGCTGTATCCTGCCTGGTATTGGTTAACGGTGCTGGATACATTCCGGTTAACGGGAATGCGCCAGAACCAGCTGCTGCACCTGCGGTTGCGTGATATCAATCTGGACAATAATTCCATTGAATTACGGCTTCAGGGCAGTAAAAACCATTGTGAATGGCGGGTTCCCATCATTCCGCAATTAAAGGGAAGACTTGAGCAATTGGTAGAACGCGCTAAAGCCTGTGGCATCGGTAATGCCGATCCCATTTTTGACTTAACGCGACTGAATTTTCGCTATAACGGCCTGATGACCAGCTACGAATACAACATTAACAGGGAAAAACAATACATACGCTCTTTTTTCCGACGCCTTTCCCGAGAATGCGGTTTCGCGATTTCACCCCATCGTTTTCGTCATACGCTGGCCTCGGAGCTGATGAAAGCACCGGATCGTAATTTACAGATGGTGAAAAACTTGCTGGGGCATCGCAGTGTGGTGACAACGATGGAATACATTGATATCGATATGGAAATAGCCGGTAAAACATTGGCGCAAGAACTGGCTCTCTATCTGGATCTTTCGGTGTAGCCAGGAAAAAGTAACGGAAAAAATCAGGGCGGAGTTCAGTTTGGAAAGGAGGCGGTGTCAACTGCCCTGTATCAATATTGATGAGATGGAAAAAAGTATTAATACCTGATCCTGCATCCAGTAAGTCTTCACCTTACTTGACATTAGAATCAATTACTGAAATCATTATTTTGATCGAGAAAAAGGGTACTTGCTAAAGCGAGTACCCTGATATCTTGAGTTGCTGGCAATTTATCGCCATAATGATGCAAGCTTTTAAAAATAACCGTTGCTTACATTCTCAGTGTTATGGTTTAGCCCCAACTTACTGCTTGTTAAGTAATTTTTCTATCAACAAGCGAGCTTTAAAATTTGGTGCCCGGACTCGGAATCGAACCAAGGACACGGGGATTTTCAATCCCCTGCTCTACCGACTGAGCTATCCGGGCTAACGGGGCGCATTAAACCGTATTCAGCCCGATCCGTCAAACATTTTCTGCATAATTTTATCTGTATGCTTTTAAATTGCCCGATGCGCTATAAATCTAAACAAAATGGAGAGAGGGTTGCTTTGCTACTCTCCATCGGTTCTTTGTTAGCAATGAATTTACTATAAATTATCGACGATAATTTTTCTGTGCTTTGTTCACTTTTATCAGATAACGGCGTGACTCAGCGGAAGGGTGTTTATTTGTCAATGTTTCATAAACATCACCAGGTTCCATTGAATTGATCTTCTGAGCTGCCTTCTTTTTGTCATTCGAGAATACACGCAATACGCTGCCAGCACCGCCATTATAGGCTGTGATGACGGCATACCGACGTGAAGTGATATTCTTGATTTCGCCTAAATAAGTATTTTGTAATATCGAGAGATAGGCCGTGCCAGCATCGATGTTGTTTTCAGGATCGAAAAGGTAACTGCGGCTGGGATGACCTGGTTTTCCTTGCATTCTGAAAACATCTTTTCCGGCAGTGTGTTGCATAACTTGCATAAGACCCAACGCATCAGAGTGGCTGACGGCATAAGGGTTGAAGCTGGATTCAGTCTGCATGATTGCAAGGATCAGCGATTCATCAATTCCGTATTTTATGGATGCTTTTCGAACAATAGGGAGGTATTTATGGGCACGTTTGTCCAAATGGTTGGGAACCAATTGAATGGTGACCGACCAAATGACATGCAATCCTGATTGACGTTTTTGTAATTTATTCTGAATCAGGTAATCAGCAAAATGACGTGCGCGCCACTCCCAGCGAATGGACTCACCACTATTATCCAGGACTTGTCCATAAAGGAATGGTTCTTTGCTAATCTGAATATCGTTGGAATCAGAATAAAGATTGATTGAGCCGGGATCATCTCCCATCAATAAAGTGTCAACAATCGCTTTGTGCAACCGTTCAGTCGGTTCGACTGGTGATATTGTTTCAATCGTAATACTTCCCGCATCAAAATTGATATGGCTGCGGGTTTGATATTGATCTGTGTATTTCACATAATCTTTTGGGCCTGCAATTAATACTTCTCGTAAACCCCAGATATTTTCAATATTGTGGGCGAATTGCCCCACTAAAATATCGAAACCATTCGTATCTTTTACATATTCTTCTTTGTATTCAAAATCTTTTTTGCTAGAACAGGAAATCAGGAGCGGAGTAAGAAGAATCAGAGGCAGCAGTTTTTTCATCTTAAAGAGCCGTTGGATATTGATATGCCATCAGTAGTTAGAGCCATGCAAAATGGCTCTTATTTATGCCAGTTGAGTAGCAAATTATTGTTCTGGTGGTGTATAACCATCAATTTGGATGTCATGCCCTTCAAACAGGAATTTCACCATCTCTTGCTCAAGCAATTTGCGGTCGTCTGGGTTCATAGTATTTAATTTTTTTTCATTAATCAGCATGGTTTGTTTGCTCATCCATTGTTGCCATGCTTCTTTAGAAATTTCATTGAAAATGCGCTTGCCCAGCTCCCCCGGATAGAGCTGAAAATCCTGGCCTTCGGCTTCTTGCTGCAAAAAAGTACAAAAAATAGTTCTGCTCATAATTAATCCTCAAAATAAAATGGGCAAATTAACCCAATTGTTGCAAAAGGTACTCAACGGGAGCTGCCAATCCTACAGTTGCTGGCTGGCGTAAGTTATACCAAAGTCCCTTGTTTTCATCCATGCAGGAATCAAAAGATAATATGTCGATTCTAATGGGAATGATATCTAAATGAAAATGACTGAATGTGTGACGAAATGATGTCAATTGTTCAGGTTTACTGTGAGAAATGCCCGCATCTTGCAGCCATTTTTCCAGGGAAGCCTGATCCGTAAATTGTGGAAAGGCAAACAGGCCTCCCCAAATGCCAGAAAGTGGTCGCTGTTCCAGCCAGACCGTATTACCATGCTGCATTAATAAAAAGTAGGCTGTTCTTTCAGGAATGCTTTGTTTCGGTTTTTTGCCCGGATAATCTGCCCAGTTGTGATTGGCGTAAGCAATACAGCCTATATTGAGCGGGCAAATTTCGCACTTTGGTTTACTGCGGGTACAGACCATTGCGCCCAAATCCATCATTGCCTGATTAAAGTATTCGACGTTTTGTGCGGGAGTTACGCGAGTACTGATATCCCACAGTTGGTTCTCAACTTCTTTTTTTCCCGGCCAGCCACCAACGGCACAGCAGCGGGCCAGAACCCGCTTCACGTTACCATCAAGAATCGGAAAAGGTTTGCCTTGAGATAGAGAGAGAATAGCACCAGCGGTTGAACGTCCGACTCCCGGCAGGGCAACAACATCATCGAATGTCGTCGGGAATTTGCCATTGTGTAACGTCACTATCCGTTGCGCTGCTTTATGTAAATTACGGGCGCGCGCGTAATATCCCAAGCCTGTCCACAAATGGAGAATTTCATCCAGTGGTGCAGCAGACAAAGACGCAACATCAGGAAAACGTGAAATAAATTTCTGGAAATAGGGAATAACGGTCGCGACTTGTGTTTGTTGCAACATCACTTCTGAAAGCCAGACGTGATAGGAAGTTTTTTCCAGTTGCCACGGCAGAGTTTTACGACCATAACGGTGATACCATTCAAGTACCATCTGTGAAAATTGCTCAGCTTCCATCATTAGAATAATTGTCTTTATATCAGATATTGTTTTGTGAACAGGATTGCAACATAGTGTAACCTCAGTGTAAACCCGAACTTTATTTCGAAACGCTACGCAATTTAGTATTAAAGTTGTGCTTATGGGCATTGAACTTGATAAACTCAGCCATCTTTGCATAATTGCGCTCTCTTTGAGCAACCCTGCGGTACATTAAGCCCCAGACGCCTGAGCAAATGTCTTTAAAACTGATAGAAAGCACC
Organism: Xenorhabdus sp. Sc-CR9; assembly: GCF_963897815.1. Lineage (NCBI taxonomy): Bacteria > Pseudomonadati > Pseudomonadota > Gammaproteobacteria > Enterobacterales > Morganellaceae > Xenorhabdus > Xenorhabdus sp. Sc-CR9. The sequence continues at coordinate 9,694 of NZ_CAWQTY010000208.1, read as the reverse complement.
ATGATAAATAACGTAATTTCACCGGAATATGATGAAGATGGCAGGGCTTTGCGCCGTGTCCGCAGTTTTGTTCGTCGGCAGGGACGGTTAACGAGTCGTCAGCAGCAAGCACTTGATAATATGTGGCCGAAAATGGGTTTGAATTATCAGCCAGAACTGTCCGATATGGGAGCTCTTTTTGGTCGTGAGGCCCCTGTGGTATTGGAGATTGGCTTCGGCATGGGGGCATCATTGGTTACGATGGCGAGCCAGAACCTAGAAAAAAACTTTTTTGGGATTGAGGTTCATGTGCCGGGAGTAGGCGCTTGTCTGGCTTCCGCAGAAGAGGAAAACCTGAGTAATCTACGTGTTATGTGCCATGATGCTATTGAAGTGCTGAATAATATGATCCCAAATCAGAGTTTGGATATGGTTCAGCTTTTCTTCCCTGATCCGTGGCATAAAGTCCGCCATAATAAGCGTCGGATTGTACAGCCTGAATTTGCTCAACTAATCAGAAATAAGCTGAAAATCGGTGGCGTCTTCCATATGGCGACTGACTGGCAGCCATATGCTGAACATATGCTGGAAGTGATGAGCGAAGCCAAAGGATATAGCAATTTATCAGAAAACGATGATTATGTACCACGTCCTGATTCACGTCCGGTCACGAAATTCGAAATGCGCGGTCAGCGGTTAGGGCATGGCGTATGGGATCTAATGTTTGAGAGGGTAGAATAATGGCTAAAAATCGTAGTCGCCGTCTGCGTAAAAAAATGCGTATTGATGAATTTCAAGAGTTAGGATTTTCCATAAGGTGGGGTTTTCCGGCCAATACATCTGTTGATGTTGTTGACAGCACGGTTGATGCCTTAATTGAAGAGTTGATAGAGCCAAATGGCTTGGCTTTGGATGCCAGTGGTTACTTACAGTGGGAAGGTCTGATCTGCCTGCAAAAAATTGGTAAATGTACCGAAGAGCACCGCCAGTTAGTTGAAAAATGGCTGAAAGATCGCAACATGGAAGATGTTGTTATATCAGAACTATTTGATGTGTGGTGGGATTGATTTGCTGTTATATAAACATGTAGCGTTTTGATATCTAATGGATTTAAGTTGTTGCTAACAAGCGTTAACTTGAAAACATGAAGGGTAAATATACAGAAATAACGCTGTATGCAGGGACTCCTTTGGAGTCCTTGTCTATCTGGAGAAGAAGTGGTGAAGGTAAGGTTCTCTAATTCGTTATTGGCAGATATCCTAGATGAAGTACGCCCTTTGATTGGCCAAGGGAAAGTGGCAGATTATATTCCCGCTTTGGCGGAAGTTCAGGTAAATAATCTGGCAATAGCCATTTGTACAGTTGATGGACAGATTTTCCAAGCCGGAGATGCTGAAAAGCGCTTTTCTATACAGTCCATTTCTAAGGTGTTAAGCCTGACATTGGCGATGACACGCTATAAAGAGCATGACATTTGGCAGAGAGTTGGTACGGAGCCTTCCGGGCAGCCTTTTAATTCATTGGTTCAATTAGAACTGGAAAAGGGAATACCCCGGAATCCTTTTATCAATGCGGGAGCACTGATAATCTGTGACATGCTGCAATCACGCTTGAGCGCGCCTAAGCATAGAATGCTGGAATTTGTCCGCAGCCTCACAGGGCAAAAAGATATTTGTTATGATGATATCGTTGCCCGTTCAGAGATGGATCATTCAAGCCGTAACGCGGCGATTGCCTATCTGATGAAATCATTCGGCAATTTTGAAAATGATGTCTTGACGGTTCTGCAAACCTATTTTCATTACTGCGCCCTGAAAATGAATTGTGTCGAACTGGCTCAGTGTTTTATTTATTTAGCCAACCAAGGGCGTATGATTGGTTCCGGTCAGCAAATTCTGAGCCTTCGACAAACAAGGCAGATTAATGCGTTGATGTTGACTTGTGGTATGTATGATGGTTCTGGAGAATTTGCTTTCAGAATAGGTATGCCGGGGAAATCAGGTGTTGGCGGGGGAATTGTCTGTGTTGTTCCGGGTGAATTCACCGTTGCGGTGTGGTCTCCTGAACTGGATAAATCCGGTAACTCATTGGCGGGTTGTGCAGTACTGGAAAAACTGGCTGGGCGTATTGGCCGCTCTATTTTTTAATCTCGTCCGTGCTGATGGCATCCGTGCAGATAGAAAGTCATCAAGCAAAGGAAATTCAGGAGAACGTATGTTACGCAGAATCACGATTGCTACATTATTATTTGCAACTCAGATGATCGTAGCTCAAGCACAGGCGGGTTCTGGCTGTCAGGTGACACTTAATGATGACATTATTGTTACGCCGAAATCTGTCCAAGTTGTTGGAGCCGATGGAAACCTGAAAATCTTGCCTGATGGCTCCATAACTCGTGATGGAAAGGCGTTGTCATTAAATGCAGAACAACGCAGCAAAGCTGTTCAGTATCAACAGACGATCCGTCAAGATTTACCGTGGGTTAAGCAAGAAGCCTTGAGCCATTTGGCAAGTGCACGTCAATCACTGGATAAAGTGATTGTTGATACGATGGGGAAAGAAAGTAATGTTCGTAACCGTCTGTCTCAATTGGAATCTGGTCTCAATAAACAAATAGATAGAGTGATTGAAACTCGCGCTAATGGTTTTGCATTCAACTCTCAGGCAGTCAAGCAGGTAGAATCTGAAGGCAAGAAACTCGTCGAACAGAGTCTCGGTGGTATCTTGCAGGATAGCATTAACGAAATGAGCAGTAAAAAGAGCGATCAAAATGGTGGCGGTAAACAGATGTTAATGTCTCTTCTCGGAGGATTGGGGGGAGTGCAAAATGGTTTTGATGCTGAATGGGAAAAGCAGAAAAAAGAGTTGAAGCGCTTGAAAGAAGACGTTTGTAGTAAAGCCAACGGCTTAGAACAACAGCATATTGCTCTTATGAATTTGATTAAGTAAATCACAATGCATATCTTCTAAATAAGAATCAATATGAAATTGATTCTTATTTAGTTGACATATTAATGTTGCCACCTAGAATGCGGGTTACTTCTTACCAATATGCTTAATTCAGGTGTAACAATGAAAAAAATCCTACCAATTGTTATTGCATCACTATTTTCTGTCACCAGCTACTCTGCATTTAGTCAATCATCCACATTATTTACACCAAATACAGTAACGGCGGAGTCTGGTGATTATGTCACAGTAAAACATCTTTCTGGTGAAACTAAGGTTAAAAAAAATCCACAGCGGGTTGTTCTGTTTGATTTCGGTACTTATGATTCGATGGCAAAACTAGGTTTATCCGAGCGAGTTATTGCATTACCTATTGGTAGTTTGCCTGAATATGTACGTAGTAATCTGTCTGAGAGTATGAATAATGCAGGTGGAATGAAAGAACCGGATTTGGAAAAGTTAGCAGAAATAAAACCGGATCTGATTGTGATAACAGGGCGTCAGGGTTCTTTCTATGATCGTTTATCACAAATAGCACCAACGGTTGATTTAGGCACTGACAATAAAAATTACCTACCATCTGTTGATAGTAATCTTAAGTTATTAGGTGAGTTATTTAATAAGCAGGATATTGTTAAAACACAGATTGCTGATTTAGAGAAAACCATCGCATCTGCGCAGGAAAAAGCACAGGCAGCAAACAGCAAGGTACTGGTATTGTTGCACAATGCTGGTGAGTTATATCCCAATAATCAAGCCATTGTTTATAATGTGGTTCAGGCTTCACGTGCAGAATTACCCACCAAATCAGATAAAAGTAAAAGTCGAGCTGTAACTGCGGATATGATTGCACAGGCAAATCCTGATGTAATTTTTATTATTGATCGTAGTGAAGCGATTGGTGCCGGAAAACTGACAAAAGCTCAGTTCGAAAACGATCAAGTCAAATCAACCAATGCGTATAAAAATGGCAAAATAGTTTATCTGCAATCTGATCTTTGGTATTTGTCTGGTGGTGGTTTGGACAGTATGACACGACAAGTTAATGCAATTGCTGATGCGTTATAGCCTCTGTTTATGGCTTTGATAAATAGCCATTGTACTTAAAGGTGGCCGTCAAGCGGTCACCTTAATTTTTTAACGCTTTCATGTCGATTACAGTAATCACTTATCTGTCAAACTACATCGTAATATACTGTTAGATTACCTTTCTTCATTTTTACTTTTTGGATTCACATATTAAGCGCAACACCGTAATGAACGAAGTAAATGAGTGGGGATCCGTCCCGCCATGTGCCTTGGATTTGATATGGTCTACTGTGGTGCCTGTCACTCCCGGCCATTGCGTAGACACTGCTGGCATAAATGCTTATCCCGTTGCTTCACTGTGGTTCGTAGTTTGTCCCACGGTCTGCCATAGCCGCGCTCGTGCCGACTCTTGCCCTGCTGATGGTTCTGCCAGCCCGTGTGAAGGTGATCAGTGCAGTAGCCTGAGCGATCAGTCGTGGTCTTGGGGCAGCCTTGCTTACGGCAGGCTCTGGGTATACGCGGTGGCATGTTCTGGCCTCCATTCAGCATATTCAACTGATGTGTTTGATATAACCCCCGTCATTTTTTAGTCGGGACTGTATAAAGTTCTGCGTAAGTCGTCTGTTACCGCCTTAAATAGGGGTAATGTCCGATAGACTTTAGGTCTACTGCATGGCGATCACGACTCCATGAACCATGATGGCAATGCAGGCCGTATCTCCGGCTGTCACACCGCTTCTTCTGCCTACAGCGGATGTTGCTGATGATGCCCGCCGTCAACGGTGGCATGGGTTATTGCTTTAACCACTCAAGGGAATGGGTAAAGGAATATTGTGTTTAGTTTCAAAGGTTAACTGATTGTTAAACATTATTCGTTTGTTTTATGGTGGAGATGGAGATAGAGGTTGTTATAAATAAGCTTTTATTCTCTGTATAAACATAAAGGTGAATGTTATGGTTAAAAATATATACCCATGCAAGTGTTGTTCACAAATATTGCGTTCTCTGGAAAACTTGTACAATCATTATAACAGAGTGCATTCTGGAAATGCCCAAGCCCAAGCTCACGCCCAAGAGATAGGACCACAAATACAACAACAACGACGACTACTAGCAGAACAACAACTACTAGCAGACCAACAACAACAACAACGACGACTAGTAGAACAACGAGTACAACAAATAATAGCAGACCAACAACAACTACTACTAGCAGAACAACTACTAGCAGAACAACAACGACAACAACAACTACTAGCAGACCAACAACAACGACAGCAGCAACTACTACCGGTTAAATGCGACTATTGTGATTTCGTTGCTAAGAACCAGCGAGGTTTGAAGGCGCATATACGTACGATGCATAGTGATCAAATACAACAACAAGCGCAACGAGAAGCGGGACGGCAAAGTCACGCAGGAATTCCGTCTCAGTTTAGCCCACCTAACTTGCCACCCCCTCAACCCGACCCATCTGGCATATCGCAAGCTCCGGGTGGTGGGCCAATGAGGTCTCGCCCTCAGCAATATAGCCAGCAGAATCGCTTTAACCCTATAGCGCAGACACTAAACGCTGTTCAACTCCCACAACCATCTCAATCTAGCGGTACAATGGGGCATCTAGCGCAATCTTTACAGTATGAACAAGATATGCAGGAAGCAATACAACAAAGTCGCATTACGGCTTATCTACAAGGAGATATGCCGGGGCCTTCTCATTTATTTCCAACTGATCAGTCTGGTGGCGCTATCAGAAGGCAACCTGTTTCAACATCACAACGCTCCGCTCCACATCAACAACCACAAAGAAGTCCATCTCCTTATTATTCACCAGTGCCATTAAATATACAGCCTCCGGGCGCCCCACGACCACCATCTCCGCCTCGAACGCCAATGCCGCCAGTACGCGCAACTTCGCCAGTACGACCTATATACGATAATCCCACAGATGAAGATTTCGATGACATGCTTGCTATATTGCGTTCTCATGCCCGATCACCTAGTCCTCGACGTTAATAAAACCATAACCCTCCCCACAAAATATCCGCAGCCCCTGAATTTAGGGGCTACTGACATTGTGTTTTAACGTAATCCTGCAAATAGCTTAATTTTGCGAGGTCGTTGATGATGCCTTCTCGGATATCAAGAACAGTTGATCCAGTTTCTCCAGTGAGTTCGACGGTGGTTGCATCGCCCACGCCGCCGGAGGAAGTGTTTTCACGCACGGGGCAATTGGCTTTGATGCGCAGCTTGCGACGACCAGCGGCAACATCAGCCCGAAGAGTCGCCTCAGAATAAGGTTGCTTGCCGTTCTCGTGGTAGATAATAGATTTAGCCAGCGCAATCAGCGTGGGTTTGTTGAGGTTGATTTTCTCGAACTGGTCAACATTGAGCGCCTTGGCAACACCGTTACTGTCCTTAATGTCCGACGCCATTATCATACCCAAGGTATTAAATGCAGCTTCAATACCTCCCGTCTCTTGCAATCGCCCGCGAATCTGAGCGCCGATGAGCTGACCCCATTCACCCGATTTATTAGCGATGGTGCTGCGCATAAAAGGGCGAGGTGGGATATTGCGAGTGCCGAATTCATTCGCAGCAGCATAGGGAGCGATAGGCTCTCGGATTAGATGTGCGCGTACGAATGCGCGGAACTCAGATATAAAAAAACCACCACGTCCGAAGAGGTGATGGTCGGGGTTATTGCTTTAACCACTCAAGGGAATGGGTAAAGAAATATTGTTTTTAGTTTCAGTGAGTAACTAATTGTTAAGCATTATTCGCTTGTTATTGGGGAAAGATGGGTTTATTAGATTTACTAGTTTTTGTGATAATAACGTTGTAAAAGATGTGGAGAATGATTATGAAAAAATGTCTTCTTCTTTGCCTGCTGGCTGGTTCTACCCTTTTAGCTTCAATGCAGACTTATGCTGTGGCTTGCTCGATAAAATATCCTCCTGATAGCCCAGAGTGGAGGCATTGTACGATCGATTGCGCACTAACTTTTGGTCCAATTGGTATTCCATCTTGTTTATAGGCACGACTGTCCCATTAACCCCAATACAAACTTAATCATAACTCTATCTGGCTCTCAAACTTTCATCTTTTCAGATTGATTGTCAGATAGAGTTCATAGCTCACTGACACTGCCCCTAACATACTCCTGCAACCCCAGAATCATTTGCTCTGCGGTGGCAATGCGTTCTCTGAGTAGCCAATAATTTCGGATACCACCGGAACAATAGTCACCGTGTCGCCATCATTCAGGGGGTGGTTCATGCCAGCGGGAATGCTCGTTTCTGTCATATCGCGCCCGGCAATGCGAACACGGATCAGGCCATCAGAAATCGCTTGCTGGAAGCCTTTTAGTTGATAACATAAGCACCGGACGGCCTCCGCTGCATCACGAACTTCTAATTCGTAACGACGGCCAAATCTTCTAAGATGGCCTCCAAGCTGTAACTTGACCATTGTTTATGCCTCCAGACTGAATGTGTGTATTTGAGCCAGTAGCCGTCGTAGATGTCGCGTTTACTGATACGGTCTGGTCTGTGGTGTAGAATTTGTTGATTGCCGATATAGATAGCTCCGTGACAGGGTGTCTGACTGCCCAGACAAATGAGGATGACATCGCCTTCCTGTATCTCGTCAACCTGCTCCAGTCCCTGACTGGCTATATTATCGAGATAAAGATTTTGCCCAGTATTCCACCATTCATCGTCACGGCTGAAATCATCTAACTCAATGCCAGCAAGGTGATAGGCATCTTGAATGAGGGAGTAACAATCTTGTTTACCGTGAATAAATTCTCGTCCCAACAACCGAGGAACAGGATTAAATTTATGCACCCGATCCCCTCACCCCTTCCGCTTTTGCGTGGGCGATGATGTCTGTTTCAATCATGGATTAACCTAGCTTGTTAGCACCCAAAAAGCCGCCAAAGGGCATGGGTTGAGGACGGGGATATCTTTTTATGCAGCCGGTAGGTTTTTTGGAGCATCGATCTTTCAGTGGGTCAGTGGTTGGCTGGTCTTTCTCGTCTGCCACGGGAGGGCCATCAACCGGATAAGGTTCATAGCGCATTCCTTGCCATGTAAACGATTCCACCGCCCCCCGTGCCCGTAGAAACTCGTCAATGGCTTTTCCTGTTTCCATTTTCTCTACAAAGTTAAGCTGATAGCGTTTTAGCTGGTTATTGATACCGTCCTTGAAGCGCTGTTCGTAGCCGTCACCGAACTTGATAACCTTTACGCGCGGCTCGTGAGTCACTTCGTAGTTATCCTGTGGTCGCCATTTGAATTCTGGTTTTGTCATATTTCACCCATAAAAAAGAAAACCCCACCGGAGTGAGGTTATTAGATGTAAAAAGCCGCACTAGGCGGCAGATGTGAAAAACCCGCCCGCGCGGGTTTAGGGGAATTATTGATATTCAATCAAGCTGCTTTATGGCGCTTATTAGGTGATTTCCTTTTTTCGCTTTTCATCGCTTTACTGTGAGCTTCGGTAAGTATCCGTTTTTTCTCACTATTAGCAAAGCGATTTAAGACCTGCCTGATTAATGGTTGATAACCTAACCCATTAAGATCGGATATCATCTTTAAATCCTCTATCAGAGATTTATTTAATCTGATTGAAATTGGCTGCAAGTCCAGTGCCTCATTAATCAGATCTTCCGTAATATCATCAGATACTTTAACGTGAGCCTCACTGCGACCAAGCTCACCGTTTTCCCATGCTTCATCTGTAGAAGCAATCAGGTTTGTTCGCTTATCAGTTTGTTTGCTCATTTCTCTGTTCCTAGGCCGTATTTTGTATAAATTCTCAGTTCATCTTCATTAGGTGCATAAGCCGTCCTTATAGCTACCCCTTTTTCAGGGTAATAAATAAAGACTATCTTCAACTTAACACCATAATCAGTTTCAGATATAAACCATTTAGTAGGCGGATCAGTTTTATTATCTTCTCTCGTATCTTCAAGAAAACCACCCACTCGATTAGAAAAACACTGGAGTATATCCTCTTCATTAACAGGCGGATTTTTGCCTGCTAACTTCAATCTGATGTTTGATGAAATCAAGAGCTTCATGTGCCGGTGTCTTTAACCTATGGTTAATCTGTATATACAGAATACACCACGAAACAAATCGAAACAACTCAAAATGAATCACAAAGTATCAATGTATATTGTATAGTTGATTAATAAAATGAATTACCAGACTGTCATATTGTATATACAAAAAAACATCAAAGCCGTCCGTGGCTTGGAGTGACTATTGATTAAGCAATCCCCCATCACGCTGGGTTTCATTAACCAAAACATCATAAACTTCGCTTCTGATGTAACCAGACATCATTCTAGCATTTTCGGGTGTAAATTGACCGCCATTAGTGACATTAAAAACATTAGTCTGATTGATAACTACACCACCATTCCCCCCTTTCCCCATATCCCTATTGCTAATCACCTTACCCCTGTCACCCGGTAACAAATATTGATGACCGTTGTTGGCCTTAAGGATTTCCGGCTTATTGTTCTCACCGATAGTCCAGCTATCTGCATATTTGGCAATTTGCTGGACATAGAGAGCCGAAATAAGACTGGATGCTATTCAGGGCAATCGCATCTAAATTTTTTGGGCTTTACCCAAAACCGTCAGCAGATATTTGTCATCCCAACCTGCCCGTTTACGGCGGGCTTTAATTCCCGCTTTGGTGGGAGCTAAACGAAGTAAATTCA
>NZ_CAWQTY010000207.1:0-18916 GCF_963897815.1 Xenorhabdus sp. Sc-CR9 | reverse complement strand
AATTTCCAGCTATCATCTGTTAACATTAGTCTTGGCATTTGGGGTAATTGTTTTGATTTTTGGCGAAACCATTATAACAGCCCCATTTGCTGCTTGCTTTTTATACCAAAAAGATCAACACGCTCTAATAAACGATACCCTTTGTCTTTCAAATTAACGCCAAGCCCATAGAGTATACAAATTTCGATCTTAATTATCTGGACGTTGAAATGTTAGCCAGTTAATCTGGTGGCTATATTCAAAATTCCTGATTGAGAAAGATATGGGCAAAGAGCGTGCGCTAACATTGGAATCCCTGAGAGTTATGGATGCGATAGACCGACGGGGAAGTTTTGCTGCGGCGGCGGATGAATTGGGGAGAGTTCCTTCTGCATTGAGTTATACCATGCAGAAACTGGAAGAAGAGCTGGATGTCGTACTGTTTGACCGCTCTGGTCATCGCACGAAATTTACTAATGTTGGCCGTCTGTTACTGGAAAGAGGACGCTTGTTGCTTGAAGCTGCGGATAAATTGACGGCTGATGCAGAAGCGCTTGCCCGTGGTTGGGAAACCCATCTGACAATTGTGTGTGAAGCCCTGTTTCCGACAGCCTCCCTTTTTCCTCTCGTGGATAGACTGGCAAAAAAATCGAATACACAACTTTCGTTGATAACTGAAGTTTTGGCGGGTGCCTGGGAGCGGTTGGCAACCGGACATGCTGATATAGTAATTGCACCGGATCTACATTTCAGAGCCTCTGCTGAAGTGAATTCCCGCCCACTTTATTCGATTAACAATGTCTATGTTGCCAGTGCGGATCATCCTATCCATTCTGAACCAGAACCGCTGTCTGATGCCACGCGGGTGAAATATCGCGGGATAGCAGTTGCTGACACGGCAAGAGAGCGCCCTGTTCTGACGGTTCAGCTGTTGGATAAACAGCCCCGCCTGACGGTAAGTTCACTGGAGGATAAACGCCGTGCGCTTTTGGCGGGACTGGGAGTGGCGACTATGCCGTATCCGATGGTAGAACGAGATATTGCTGAAGGCCGTTTACAGGTTCTCAGCTCGGAATACAGCCATGAAACCAACATCATCATTGCTTGGCGGCGCGATAGCATGGGAGAGGCTAAGGCTTGGTGCTTACGTGAGATCCCAAAATTATTTGCCAACCGATAAGACGGACGTAGCGGTAAATGATTAGAAATAAAAGCCCTATATTGTTTGTTCACAGTATGGGGCTTTTATTTTAGGAAAGAGGGGGGATTACCAATTTTTCTTCAATACACCATCGATACTGAACTTACCCGGACCCATTATCGCCAGCATTAAGTAGCCTGCACTGATGGCAAGATTTTTCAGGAACATAGTCTGGTTCATATTATCTGCAAAATCATGATGGAACAGAATCGACGTCAGGATGCAGAAAATAAATGTAAATACCGCTGTGGTACGGGTCAGCAGACCAAACATGACGGCAAGGCCACCACCGAGTTCAAGTAAGATAGTCAGAGGTAGTAAAATGCCTGGTACCTTCATGGCTTCCATAAATTCTTGTGTTCCCGCATAAGCATCACCTAATTTTCCATATCCTGCGATGATAAAAAGAACGGATATTAAAATACGTGCGACCAACAGGCCGCTATCTTCAAATTTTTTCATGGTTATATCCCTAATGACTGCGGGTAATAATAAATAAGATATTTTTCAGGCTTTAATTGAATAAAAAAACAGACATGATGGCGGTTTTTTAATCATTCTCTGATGGATTCTATTGTAAGAATTGCTGTTATTCTTTGATAGTAAGGAATATTAACAATTTAATGCAATTTTTTTGAATAAAATACCCCGGATACAGAAAGAGATTTGAATAAAAGCCAGAATTGAGATGAAAGCTGAGATGAGGGGTTATTATTAATACCATGGTTAACCCTTATTTAGAGAGTAAATATTTATAAAAGGCTACTTATAAAGTGTATTTCGTACGATTTTCATGATCCCAAAAATACTGATTATATGACGTGACCAGCGATAAACCTTGTTGGGGTGGCGCAGACCATAGAACAGGGCAATAGCAGAACAAACGGCAACATGTGACTTGAAAGTGAGTAGAGTTTGCCAGCCCTTATCATAAGATTGTGTGATTTCAAGCCAATGTCGGCTGCAATTGGAAAGTGATTGCCGCTGTTGCCGGATCTCATGTAATAACAATTGTTTCCGTGACTTGCGTTGATGCTGCCGTGACTTATTCATGCTGATCCGTCTCCAGCATTTTGCGATCAATATTCAGTTGTTCGCGAGTTGCATTAAGAAATGTCAATCTTTGAGCTTTTTTTATTGTCCATATGGCACCGAACACGGCGAGAAGCAGCAGGATCCCGGCAGTAATTACCATGGCAATCATCCGGTAAGCCGGGTCGATAGTCAGGAATATTAGCACCAGCAGACACATCAAACCGAAGCCTGCGAATAAAAGAGTAAGTCCTACCATCAGCAGCAGTTTTACCAGAGTTGCTGTACCTTCTTCCAACTCAACAGCAGCGAGTTGGATACGGGTTTCAACCATGCGAACAACGATAGCTGCGACTCGCCGTAAAGTATCAAGGAGCCCTTTTCCAGGGCCTTTTGAGTGAGGGGATTGGGTCATTTCAGCGCCTTGACAACAGAACACCTAATACAACGCCAACTGCCGCGCCGATACCGACAGCTGTCCACGGATTTTCACGGACATAATTATCAGCATGGCCTGCAATTTCTTTAGTTTGATCAACCAGCCTATCGCTGGCATCGCTGAGTGTTACGCGAGCCTCTTTTAGCGTTTTTTCTGCTTTGCTACGCAATTTTTCCAATTCAGCTTTTGACTTGTCGCCGGAATTATTGAGAACTTCTTCCAGAGTATCTGCAATGGATTGTAGTTCAGCACGTAAATCGTCAGAGTTTCTCTTCTGTGCCATTACTCATCTCCTTAAATATACGATGGATGAATTTCTAACATAGACGCTTTTATAAGGAGTTGAAAGTATGAATAGATGAAAATTTGTCACATTATATTGCGAATTAATCTTAAACACCGTCTGAAGTAGGTGAATAAACTGGCTTTTGAACAGTGCTCAGCGGGCTGGAAGATGAATTTCCTGTGGTATGTTTTTCCGCAATACCACAGGAAGAACGGAAGATTACAATAGGGTATTATTGGAGCGTTTTTTGCGCCAAATAACAGTCAGGCTGCCAATTAAGCCGGCGAGTAACAGACCCACAGGTAACAACACTAAAAAATTCATCAAATATTCTTCATACTGGCGAAACAGGGGGCTTTTACCCAATGCATAGCCCAAGGTTGTCAGGATAATTACCCACAGAAACCCACTGAGCCAATTGAATATTTGAAAACGACTATTATTCAGACCCGCAAGACCAGCCAGTGTTGGCAGCAAAGTTCTGACAAAAGCAATGAAACGGCCTATCAGCAAGGCAGATAAGCCATGACGATGGAATAAGTTGCGCGCGCGCTGATGATAATGTGCAGGAAGATGTGACAGCCAGCCCTGCACTAACTTTGTATTACCAAGCCATCGCCCCTGAAGATATCCTATCCAGCAACCGAGGCTGGCACCGACAGTGAGAATGAGCAGTGTCACCGGGAAACTCATGGTCTCTTTTGCAATTAAGACACCAACTAATATCAATAGGCTATCACCGGGTAAAAACGCTGCGGGCAGTACCCCGTTTTCCAAAAACAGGATGGTAAACAGCAAAATATAGATTGCCCATACTAAAGACGGGTTAGCTAGTGTTTCGTAATCTTGGTGCCAAAGTGCATAAATAAGGTCTGTTACAATTTCCATCAAATGTTCCTAAAACGCGGGTTAAAGATTGCATCTTACTTTTATGGTGCATTTATGGTGAATTTCTATTGAATGTTTTGGATGACAAAATATTCAATTCTAATTGTCATAAAATGCTCTCGAAATCCCTTCAAGGTGGCATAAAGATTGACATGGCCCACTTTAACAAAATCAGCAGTAACGAGATAGAAAATTTTGGTGATCAATTGAACATTGGTACAAATGTAAAAATAAGCTCATCCATATATATCAATTGATTAATGGTCTGATAAAGTTTCCTGAAATAGCGTAAATGGCCAATTTATCCCGTGAAAGGGTTGAATTTGTGCATTTTACCAATTAATGCCATATCTGTGGTTTGATTAATGACGAAAAGTAATCTATTTCTGATATTGATGACTGAAAGCAATCCGCCCCTATTCCTGAAAAAGTTTAATTTATTTAATGTTATGAATTTAAACAGTATTTTTTGTTTTTTTACTGTATGGGTCGTTGGGGGATGAGATTAATGCGATGCGAAAATTGATGTTCCGATCACACAAATGTAAATGATTTGTTATCAAATGCGGTGTTGTCTGTATATTGCAATTAATTATTCTTTGTCGTTCTCTTAATTTCCCTATACAGGGAAAGCAAACACAAAAACATCAGGCTTATAAAGCCAAAAATATAAAATATAAATGGATAAGCTATGGAAAAACAACAAAAAGGCTTTGTGCAATACCTTGTACAAGGAAGCTTAGTAAAACAAATCTTAATCGGATTGATATTAGGTATATTATTGGCATGGCTGGCACCTGAAACAGCCAAATCAGTTGAATTGCTAGGAGCACTCTTTGTAGGAGCATTGAAAGCGGTAGCTCCTGTTTTAGTGTGGGTCTTGGTCATGTCCTCAATTGCAAATCACAAGGCAGGACAAAAAAGCAATATGCGGCCCATTATATTTCTGTATCTGATAGGGACATTCCTTGCCGCAGTTGTGGCTGTGATTGGCAGTATGTTATTTCCATCCACACTGACGTTGGTGACAAATGATGCCCAAATGTCGCCCCCGGAAAATATCGTTGAAGTGCTGAGGGGGTTGCTGATCAATGTAGTTGCTAACCCAATTGATGCGATATTGAAAGGGAATTACGTTGGGATTCTGGCGTGGTCAATCGGTTTGGGTATCGCTTTACGCCATGCCAATGAATCGACTAAATCGCTGATCCAAGATCTGTCAGGAGCGGTGACTCAACTTGTACGAGTTGTTATCCGTTTAGCGCCTATCGGTATTTTCGGGTTGGTTTCTTCGACGATTGCCACAACAGGATTTGAGGCCTTGCTCGGTTATGTTCAACTATTAACCGTATTGCTTAGCTGCATGATTATTGTTGCTCTGGTCGTCAATCCATTGATTGTTTATTGGAAAATTCGTCGTAACCCTTACCCACTGGTTTTTGAATGCTTGCGTGAAAGTGGCGTAACGGCATTCTTTACCCGTAGTTCAGCAGCTAATATTCCCGTGAATATGGCAATGTGCCGTCGTATGAATCTGGATGAAGATACTTATTCCGTTTCCATCCCTCTGGGGGCAACCATTAATATGGCTGGTGCGGCAATAACTATTACCGTATTGACATTGGCGGCAGTGAATACTTTGGGCATGACTGTAGACATTCCTACGGCAATATTGCTGAGTGTTGTTTCGGCGATTGCTGCGTGTGGATCTTCGGGAATTGCCGGTGGCTCGTTATTGTTGATTCCGCTGGCATGCAGCATGTTTGGTATTTCCAATGAAATCGCCATGCAGGTTGTTGCTGTTGGCTTGATCATCGGTGTCCTGCAAGACTCTACTGAAACAGGGTTGAATTCCTCCACTGATGTATTGTTTACCGCAGCAGTTTGTCAGGCTGAAGATGTTCGAATTGAAGAACAATTAGCAGAGCGTTAAGCATTCGCTGGAACCGGAACGGCGATAACGGGTATGAAATCCGCTATCGCCGTTCTGCATTTAAATTCTATTAATTAAACGTCCATTCATTATATCTTGAGCGCCAACCGAGTCCCCTGATCGATAGCCCGACGGGCGTCCAGCTCGGTTGCGACATCAGCCCCGCCAATGACATGCACACTTTTTCCCATCACCTGTAACGGTTGGCAAAGCTCTTTCAATGGCAACTGTCCTGCGCAAATAATGACGTTATCCACTTCAAGGCATTGCTGTTCATCACCACGACGGATATGTAGCCCCTGATCATCAATTTTCAGGTATTGAACACTATTCAGCATGGTGACACCGCGCATCGACAGACTGGCTCTATGCACCCACCCCGTGGTTTTCCCCAAGCCGTCACCGACTTTGGAATCTTTGCGTTGCAGCAGATAAATTTTTCGTGGGGAACGTTCGACCTGTGTTCCTTCCGGGCGTAATCCACCCCGATGCATAATGGTCTGATCAATGCCCCATTCATGGCTGAACGCATGGCTGCTCAAACTGGTACTTTGCCCGCTTTGGCTCAGATACTCTGCGGTATCAAAACCAATGCCACCTGCACCGATGATGGCGACACGTTTTCCTACTGGTCGTTTGTGTTTTAATACATCAATGTAAGTCAGCACCTTGTTGTGATCAATACCGTCAATATCGAGAATACGTGGTGTAATGCCTGTTGAGAGGATGATTTCATCAAATGATGAAAGCTGCTCGGCAGTTGCTGTGTGATTGAGGCGAATATCAACACCATTGAGGGCCAATTGCCGATCAAAATAACGCAGTGTTTCGTGGAACTCTTCTTTACCCGGAATTTGTTTGGCAATGTTAAATTGCCCGCCAATCTGGTTGTCACGTTCAAACAGCGTGACATGATGTCCTCGGCTGGCTGCCGTGATGGCAAAGGATAATCCCGCAGGGCCGGCACCAATAACGGCAATGGTTTTAGGCGAGGTGGCTGGTTCGGCAATCAATTCAGTTTCATGGCAGGCGCGTGGATTGACCAGACACGAAGTCAGCTTGCCGACAAAGATTCTGTCCAGACAAGCTTGGTTACAACCGATGCAGGTATTTATTTCATCAGCCCGGTTTTGCTCAGCTTTCAGGACAAATTCGGCATCAGCAAGGAAAGGGCGCGCCATAGATACCATATCCGCGCAACCTTCACTGAGGATTTGTTCGGCAACTTGTGGATCGTTGATGCGGTTGGTCGTAATTAAAGGAATGCTGACTTTTCCCATCAATTTTTGCGTTACCCAACTGAATCCTGCTCTGGGAACCATCGTTGCAATGGTTGGAATGCGCGCTTCATGCCAACCGATACCCGTATTGATGATGGATGCGCCAGCCTTCTCTATTTTCAACGCCAGTTGTTCGATCTCTTGCCAGTTAGAGCCGTCTTCGACCAGATCCAGCATGGAGAGACGATAAATAATGATAAAACGTTCTCCCGTGATGGCGCGGACGGTTTTGACAATTTCCAGAGCAAAACGCATACGATTTTCGAAGGAGCCGCCCCATTTATCTTGTCGGTGATTTGTACGCGCAACCAAAAACTGATTGATGAGATAACCTTCTGAACCCATGATTTCGACGCCGTCATAACCTGCAAGTTGGGCAAGTTGGGCACATCGGGCGAAATCTTTGATTGTTTGCTGGATATCTTCTTCAGACATTTCTCGGGGCATAAAGGGATTGATAGGGGCTTGAATAGCAGAAGGGGCAACAAGGTTTTTCTGATAGCTGTAGCGCCCTGTATGCAGAATTTGCAGGGCAATTTTCCCCCCCGCCTGATGTACAGCATCCGTAATGAATTTATGGTGAGGCAGGGAATCCTCGCTATTGAGGACACTTGCACCTGAGGCAACAACGCCCTGCGGGTTTGGTGCAATACCGCCAGTCACAATCAATGCAACGCCACCAGCAGCCCGTTCTGCATAGAACTGAGCCAACCGTCGGGCGCCGTCGGGGTGTTCCTCAAGCCCGGTATGCATTGATCCCATCAATACACGATTTTTCAATGTGGTAAAGCCCAAATCCAGCGGTGCAAGCAGGTGAGGGTAATTGCTCATTGCGTTCTCCATCAAATATTTGGTAGCTCAAGAAATATAATTTTTCTGTATGACTTAAGTTTTCACTTGGCTATGGTTAAGTGGTCGGATGAGATGGTTATCAAATTTAGACGGTTCCGGCTTGATTGGAATAACTTTGTTAAGTGATTGTGACAGGTATCATGAAATCCATTGGGAATAAATACTCCCGATTGATGATTGTTGTGCATCTCTTAGCTATGCATACTGCCAGCGGCTTCTTCAACCATGGTAAAAAATGAGCATGAAAAAAATAACTGATTGGATTACGTTGACAGGAAAAAATGTCACTTTAGTGCCTCTTTCCCATGATCGGCATGATGAATTTGTATGTGCTATTGAGGATGGGCAATTACATAAATTGTGGTATACCAGTGTTCCTGAACCTGACAATGTCCATAAGGAAATTGAGCGTCGTATCTCATTAAATATAAAAGGAACAATGCTGCCTTTTACTGTTATCGATAATGCAACAGGCAATGCTGTTGGGATGACAACCTATATGAATATTGATGAAAATATTCCCAGACTGGAAATTGGTTCGACATGGTATGCGCGTTCTGTTCAACGAACCTCCATCAATACGGAAGCAAAATTGTTATTGCTGCAATACGCCTTTGAAGAGCAGGGATGTTTGGCGGTGGAATTCCGAACCCATTTTTTGAATCATCAGAGTCGCAGGGCGATTGAGCGGTTAGGCGCAAAGTTGGACGGTATTTTGCGTAATCACATGCAAGCTAAAGATGGTTCGATACGGGATACTTGTGTCTATAGCATTCTGCTCAGTGAGTGGCCCGCCATTAAAACCCATCTTGAATGGCTAATGGCGAAACCCCGCTAATATTTAGACTTGGTATTTCTTCCAGAGGAGAAATTAAGCAGTAAGGGATGCTTTGATACTGTTTTCTAACTCGTCCAATAATTGATAACGACGGCGATATTCGGCGCGTTTCTTACTGGGGATATCATCCAGTGATTTTCTTTCTATGATTGATGGCAAATGGAAATCATTATTTTCCTTTCTGACCCCACTCAGGGATTCCCAGAAAGAATTATAATCAGCCACCATCTGGTTTTTCTTCTTATGCCAATAACGGATACTACGGTAGATATGAGTTTCATTACTTACCGCCAGGATTTGTTCACAATCGACATACTCGGCGAAACAGCAGATAGCCTCAATCAACAGACGCTTAGGAAACAGCCCGTGGCACTCTTTGGTTGCATGGCGGATAATCTCCAGAGAATTATCCCCTTTAGTTGGCCCTTGTAATACTCCGATAAATAAAGTTTGTTTACTATCCACGGTTAATAAAGTGAATGCACACTTGGCCAGAATGATATTCTCTGTGGTAGTGATATATAAAGAAAGTTCACCTTCTTTATTCAGATTATCCAGTGAATCAATATAAATCATAAATGATTCATTTTTTCCCTGAATGGTTGCTAATAAATAAGAATGGTTATCAAGTATTCTGCTAATGATAGCGGATTCTAATTGTTTGAATAATAATTGGTAATGCTCATTCAGAGCACAGGCAATTTGCTTGCGTTTAAAGTTAATGCTCAGGTATGGGCGATGTAATTTACAAGGCAGGCTAGGCTGCTTCTTTAAAATATCCAAGTAGCGCGGCGTCCTGGCAAGACCGTCCAAGAATTTCAATGTAGAAACCGGTGTCAGGATACTGCGAAATGCAAATTTGGTACGATTGCTGGAAGAGTGCCAGTGCTCCCCGGGGGTAACACGCTTTCCAACAAGATCGGTAAAGAGCTTCATTCCTGATGAAGAAGGTTGTTGTAGATGATTCATTTGTAACAAACTCAATATAGAAACATTTATGACGACGTGATTATATCATTAATTTATTAATTCCACTCTAATTGTTTACAAACCACCCCATTACTTTAATTTTATTTATTTTAAACTCCATATAAATAGCTTTGTTTGATTTATTATTATTTTTTTCGAAGGATAAAATGAAAAGCAATTCTATTTAACGATGGGTTTCATTTTCATTGAAAATGAATACATTTATCTTATTTATGGAACGTTTTTACACCCGGAACATTAAGAAATATATCTGTCGTTTTTCAAGTTGCAGCGTAATCAACAGAGCAGCAACTTGAAGGATAAAGGGCACAAGAAACTACAGAGATAATTTTAAACCAATTTCATGTGTAATAATGGGAACGGATTTCCTTGTCCGTCTAACTCTGAACGGGAAAAAACCTGAAATCCCATATGAATATAGAAACCAACACCTTGCCCATTTTGTTCATTAACATCCAATTCACTGACCTGTAATTCATCAATGGCAAATTTCAGCAACTTTTTACCGATCCCCGCTCCTCTAACCTGTGGTGATACAAACAGCATTTCCACACGATGTTGAGCCGTACTGATAAATCCTACGATATTTTGGTTTTCATCTACTGCCTTATAAACAGTGAGATGAGGCAGGTAATCGTTAAGGATCTGTGGACGCAGAATCTCAATCATCTCCGCAGGCAGGAAATCATGAGTAGCAATTACAGAGTCTTCCCAAATTTGAATCAATATTGTGAAATCAGTTGCAGTGGCTGGTTGTATTTGCATTTAATAACTCCATATTTTTACTGTGTTATACCTTTCATCTTTCAAGTTGCCGCTTTATTGGCGGCGTATCAGAGATTCCTTAGCTTGCCAATACCCTGTCTTTACGGCGCAAACTCGCTAACAGCATATAAATGGCCGTCACCAGCAAGACAATAAAGAAGAAACTCATTAATCCTGTGTGCTGGGCACTAAAATAGTGTTGCAGCATAAAATGCCCTGCTCCCAGTGGGCCAATAGCTGAACCAACACTGTAACTTAGCAGCATGACTTGGCTTGCCACCACAATATAGGATGAATCCAGTTTGTCACAGGCGAGAGTGATGGCGATTGGGTATAGTGCGAAAGAGGACATACCCAAAAGCGCCAAGGCCACAATCGTCACAATGTAATGGTCAAACAGATATGTTATTCCCACGGCGAAGACACCCAATAATGACACCATTGCCAATAGGAAAGTCTTGTTTATGATAACAGACAACCTGCTGATAATCGGTTGTATAACCATTCCACCCAAAACAATTGCTGCCATCAACACACCAACCTGATCGGCGCTGAAATGGCTCTGACTGAGCGATAAAGGCATCAGACCATAGATAGTGCCCATAACAATCCCGGAAGTCATACAGCCAACAATGGCGGGCTTACTAAACCGGGAGATTTTTTTCAGCGACAAGCTCTGGTGATGCAGCGAAGGCGGTTGCCCGTGACGTACAAGTAATGGTGGCAAAATGGCTAATAGAAGCAGGGCTGAAACAGCCATGAAAGGGAGCATTCCCTGAGTACCGATGGAGCCTATCAACAATTGACCCAAAGTGGTTCCGCCATAGAGGGATGTCATGTAAAAACTTAAGCGTTTGGCACGTTCTTTGGGATTATCACCAATCAACAGCCAAGACTCTACGACGACAAAGATCCCGGCAACAGCGATGCCGGCTATACAGCGAACAACCAGCCAGATCTCTTTATTCGGAAAAAAAGGCAACACAATGACTGTTGCTGTTAAAAGTATCAGAAAAGCAATAAATGAAAGACGGTGGCCGATTTTTGCAATCACAGGTTCAATCATCATTGATCCTATTAATAAACCGACGTAATAAGCACTGGCCAACCAACTTGCATAAACCGTGTCAATGCTGAAACTTGCCATCGACAAAGGAATTAAACTCATTAAGTAACCAGAAGCAATTGCAAAAACAGTCAAGCCCGCGACAGGTACAAATGCACTGTCATTCTTGCGCAGCAGTTTCACTACTGTCGTCTCCACATAAAAAATCAGCTAGAAATGCTCTGCTTTTCATCAAGATTTTGCCGAAGAGCGGCCATGATATATGCCAAGGACTGGTATATATCCCGGTGATTAAGCAGTGTAGGTAAATGACTCAGCAACCCTGAGTGGCGCGGACTATAGCTTTTTCTAACAGAGAGATACAACGAGAAAAACTGATACTCATGAATGAAAAGATTTATGGAGAATGGTTGTTGAAACTATATCCAAAATAAGCACCATACTCCGGGTGCATTGACTATTCGGGATACGTTGCTGTATCAGGAATGCAACATATCAGTACCCACTCAGATTGGGCCTGATTGAGAGTAAAATGCGCCAAGATTCAACCTCTCCGAAAATAGACCCTTTAGGAAGTCAGTCAAATGCGCGTGTTAAAAATCATTTGCCCCGAATGTGGCGCCAAAGCAACCGTAAGTAAAACAAACCGGAAACATCCCGAAATCTCAGATCTTTATTGTGTATGTGCTGATATTGAATGTGGTTATCGATTCGTCATGAATTTGACTTTTTCCCATACACTGAGTCCCAGCGCCAAAACGGGTGACAAATTGTTACGAACCGTCATTAATAACCTTAATCCCCAGCAACGTCAGGCTGCACTCGATTTATTGAAAGTTGCCGGGCATTAATTCACAGATTATTTCGGCCAAAATCGGTTATTGCCTTATATCCGAATTCATCAGAACTAAACCATTCGCCGCATTTTATTGAATCCGCAATAATATATTTGATTCGAATGGAAAGAGTTAAATGCCTTAATTTAATCTTTAATCAAATGTGGAAACACAGCGGCAAAGGATTGCCACCCGTTGATAAGTGTAAACGGCTTATTTAACTCGTAATGATGAAAAAATTGAAACCTGAGCGGTAAGCAAAATATGAACAGATTACAGCAATTAACGACATTCTTACGGGAAAATTTGCCAGAGAACTTAGGTAAAACGGAATTCACCAGTGAAACGGGGAAAATTCGCTTCATCCAGGCTCAACGGGATTTAGGGTTGGGGCAATACCAGATGTTTATCCAGAAATATGACGCGGTGATGACATGGGGAAGATTTCCATACAAGGATTACGATCCCCGATATATCCCGCTGTTAATTGATGTGTGGCTCACTGAGCAAAACGATGAATCAGGGAATCCCAATCAGGGACAGGAACGTCCAACGATGACGATGAAAGTGAATGAAGAAACAGCCATTGTTGTCGTGTCATTGTCATTGTCGGAATCGGTGGTCATGCGTGAGGATAAAAACGGTATTGTTCCTTTTGATGGTAAGCGCTGGCGGCTGGCAAGCCCTGAAATCTGGGTTGCTGAAAATAGTGTTGTGTATGGCATGGATGAATCAGGCACTCCTATTGGATAAATCCAATAACGATGAATGGGCAGTTAAGCAGCAGTTCAAAAGCAAAAGGTATAAATAAAGGAATAAATTATGTGGCCACATGTACAGGTTAACCAAGTTAACCAATTGCAGGGCGAAACGAAGGAAATTGAGCGGGTATTGCTCTTTGTTGGTACAGGGAAAACTAACATAGGCAAAACTATCTCCGTGAATACTCAGACAGATTTTGATGCTGTGCTGGGAATGGGGGATAGTGTTCTGAAACGTACCGTATTGGCGGCAATGGCAAATGCAGGACAAAACTGGTCTGGGTATGTCCATGTTTTACCAGAATCGGCAGATGAGCTGGCTTTTATCGAAGCGGTGACAGCAGTGCAGCATATTGCCAGTGTTGAAGGTTATGTTCTGACAGTCGGAGTGACTAAAGCCGTTATCAAAGCAGCACAGACTCTGCGGGCAAATACCATTGCTAAGTTCGGACGTTGGCAGTGGGCAATTTTATCCGTTGAGGGAACACAGCCGAAAGAAACCTGGGCGGATTATGTTACCCGCTTGGCTGAGCTGCAAAAGGGTGAAGCAGCGACTTCTGTTCAATTGGTGCCATCTCTATGGGGGAATGAAGCCGGAGTATTGGCAGGCCGCTTGTGCAATCGAGCTGTAACTGTGGCAGATAGCCCGGCGCGCGTCCAGACAGGGCCATTGATGGATTTGGGTAAAGCGGATTTTCCGCTTGATGGTACAGGGAAGCCGGTTGATTTAGCGACATTGCAAGCATTGGAAAAACTGCGTTTCAGCGTGCCGATGTGGTATCCCGATTATGACGGTATGTATTGGTCAGATGGCCGGACACTGGATGTGGAAAGCGGAGATTACCAGAGTATCGAAAACTTGCGTGTCGTGGATAAAGTCGCTCGCCGTGTACGTTTGCAGGCTATCGCCAAAATAGCCAATCGTACTCTGAACAGCACGCCTGCTAGCATTGCCACGCATCAGGCATATTTTGCCCGCACTCTGCGTGAAATGTCCCGCAGCACCGAAATTAACGGCGTGACATTCCCCGGTGAAGTGAAATCGCCGGAAGATGGTGACATTGTCATTACATGGCGCAATAAAAACACGGTAGAAATTTATATCACCATTCGCACTTATGAATGCCCGAAAGGGATTACCGCAAGTTTATTGCTGGATTTGGGAGGGAACTAAATGAGCCAGCGTATTTCCGGTCAATCGGTCGATTTTAATATGGATGGTGATCTGGTTCATGCTGAAAAGGTCAACCTGTCCATTACTGACAACACTGCCGTAGCCCAAACACAGGGGGTGCCGGATGGCTATATTTCCGGTGATGTGGCGGCTGAAGGGGAAATTGAACTCAGTACCAAATATCTGGATATCGTTACGGCTAAAGCGCGTGCAGCAGGTTCATGGCGGGGTATTCAGCCTGTGGATCTGATGTGGTATGCCAAAGCAGGCAACGAAGAGATGAAAGTCGAGGCTTATGGCTGCAAACTGATCCTCAGCGATATTCTGGATGTTGATCCCAAAGGGGGAAGTGTGATGACCCATAAAGTTAAATTTGTGGTTACGTCACCTGATTTTGTCCGCATCAATGGTATTCCCTATTTGGAAGCAGAGTTAACCCGTAATCTGATCGGTTAAAGATTATGGGCATGAAAGAACATAAGAAGTCATTTATTGCATTAATGTAATAGAGCTACTTATTTCATCAGGGATGATGTTTACCGAAAACAATATAATAAATGAATTAAATAAAACAAAGGAATTAAATTATGAACAAAGAAAATAAAATTGTTACTTTGGTTGTTGGTGGTGATGAAATTAAATTTGAGCCGAATATTGTTGCTTATAATAATATGATTAACGATATGACCATGGATAATAAAATTGTACCAATTGTAACTTATTTGCGTCGTATTGTGCAGCCTACTTCTAAATCTGCATTGAATGAATTATTGCAGGTTCCAGGTGCAGCAATGCAATTGGTTGAAAAAATCAATTCCGATTATGCACCAAAACTGGAAATTGAAATAAAAAACTAAATTTGCGGGTTAAGGCTATCGAAAATAGCTTATTTGAACAGGCCTTAACTTTGCGTCGTCATTATTTACCCAATGAAAATGATGAAGCGGAAAGCTTAGCCCGTGCAATTTGGTTAGACAATCGATATTGGGAATATACACGCATTGCAACTGCAAATGGAATTGCATTGGCATTAAAGGGTGAGCCATGATTCTGGGTTATATACACAGTTTAATTAGTAGTATTACACGACCTATTGCCGGTATAAAAACGGAACTTAGTGATCTTGGTAAGGAATCACAAAAGGCATTTGGAACGATTTCAGCGGGTGGACAAACAATCGCTGATTCATTCTGGTCAACACATAGCTTCCTTGAATCAGCCATTCAAATGGATGACGCCCTGAAATCAGCTTCATTACAAGGCATTGATAGCGGTGTTATGGCAAAAATTGCCAAAGATTCCGTGACCTTCAGCTCACAGTATGGCAAATCAGCCATTGAGTTTGTGAATTCCGCAGCGGAAATTAACAAGGCAGTACAAGGATTGGAGCAAACGGAATTGCCCCAGATGACCAAGATTGCCAACACCACTGCTGTGGCCCTGAAAGCCAGCTCAACAGATGCTGCAACTTATATGGGGAAAATGTTTGCTCTGTTTTCTGACCACGCTGAGTCTGTCGGGCATCTTCAATTTGCGGAAGAACTATCCGGCAAAGCCGTGTTTATGGCGCAGACATTCGGCACCAGTATGCCGGAAATGACACAACTGTTGGAAGGCGCTCGTAAAGCGGGAATGAACTTCGGCGTGGGGATTGATGAACAGCTGGCTGTATTGGGTCAGTTACAAAGCTCATTGGGGGATGAATCCAGCCGGGCTTATGAATCCTTCTTGTCAGTTGTGGTTAATGGGGGGAAAAGCCTGGGGTTAAGTTTTGTTAATGCGTCCGGGCAGATGCTTTCCATGCCGGAAATACTGGAGAAACTACAGGCCAAATATGGCAAGAGCATTGAGGGTAACCTTAAAGCCCAAGCAGAAATTGAGGCAGCATTTGGCGACTCAGCTGTCGTTGTTAAAACACTTTTCAACGATGTTGATGTGTTAAATAAGAGTATAGCGTTACTGGGGGCGAATGATGGAATGGATCGTACCCGTGAAATGGCCGCGCGGATGGCTGATCCGTGGGAACGGCTACAGCAAATTTGGGAAAACCTCCATATCTTGATTGGTTCAGCATTGTTGCCGATGATAACACCCTTGGTCAATCGGTTTGCTGATACTACTCAAGTGTTGGTGCGTTGGATGAAGCTGTTCCCCAATATCGCACGTTGGGTGGGTTATATCACACTAGCGATCATGAACTTTGCTGTTGCGGGGGCTGTGGCCAATATTGTGATGGGAATATCCAAATTTATCCTGATTGGCCTGAGAGGGATTTTTGTTGTTTTTACCTTGATCACAAAATTGGGCGCGGCGGCAATATGGCTTTACCACGCGGCTATTATTGCATGGAATACTGGCCTGACAATATTACGTGGCACATTGCTGGCTATCCGGGTCGCGGCGATTTTAACGGGTATTGCATTCAGTTTTATGAGCTGGCCAATATTATTGATTATTGCCGTTATTGCGGGATTGGCCATTGCAGTTATTAAGTTCTGGCAACCTATCAAGGCATTTATTACAGGGTTTATTCAGGGCTTCAGTGAAGCCAGTGACTCACTTTCGCCTTTCTCATTTTTATTTGGTGCGGTTGGTGGGGCAATAAGTTCCATCTGGAATGTCGTTAAGGCCTTATTTGGTGTCCTTGGTAAAGGAATTGACCTGTTTGGGAATTTAATAAGTACCTTATTCGGCGGATTTTCTGACCTATTATCACCTATCCAATATACCGATGAAGAACTTAAAAATGTAACAGGGGCGGGAAGTACTTTTGGCAGTATTGTTGCTGGTGCAATTGGTTTGATCATGTTGCCTATCAATTTAATTAGCTATGCCATTGGCGGTTTAGCTGAGATATTTAGCCTCGTATGTAAAGTCATCACGGGTGACTGGGATAATTTAGGTAACTCTTTCAGAGAACTTACTTTAGTAAAGTTTTTTTCTGAAATGGTAGATGGCATAGCCAATATTTTCAGCAGCCTATTTGGTTGGATTAAAGATTCTTTTGCTGAGGAAATCAATTGGGTTATCGATAAATTAAATTATCTTCCCGGTGTAAATATTGAAACTATTCCGATTGAAAAAGATTTGGTGAAATCAATAAGCACAATTCCTAATATGGGAATGGGAAATGATACGCAAAAACTAATAGCCCGACCTTCTCTCTCTACCAATTTAACGGCAACACAAGAGATATTAACTGGCGGAAATAAACTGGGTATTAATAAAAATGGCCTGATTAATGAAGTGGCGGGTAATTCACAGACTGTCAATGATAACAGCCGCCGTATTGAAAGTGTGACACTTAATATTTCCAGTGCCGTAACGCCGGATCAATTAATGGAATGGGAACACGTAGCTTATGGATAAGCCTAAATATATTGATTTATTAATTAGCGAGCGTGATTTTACGCTTAATTCAGGAAATGAACCGCAATTGTGCAATAACCGTGTCTCTATTGCTCAGGACTGTGTTCATGCAATTATCGAAAGTGGATTGGCAACAAACTTAATTGCTGAACGCAGCCCGGCATTACGGGCAGATATTCACACACAGATGGTGATTCTGGTTGAAAACGATGAGCGGATTATTCCTGGGACAGTCAGCATTAATGAGGAATCGCTGACTAAATTATGGATCACGGCTGAAACTTACGATTTTGGTCGTATTAATGTGAGTGTAGGCAATGGAAACTAAACCGACGATTGATTACGAAAAGGTACTGCGTGACAGCGGGATGCCGACCACGGAAACCGACATCAGTGCGGCCTTTGCCAAGGTGGTGGATGAAGCCGGGCTGGTGACCAACACCTCAAGGATGTCCCCGTTCTGGCGGCTGGTTAATACCCTCGTCACGCGCCCGGTATTGTGGCTGAAAGAGGCATTAATCAACGTCACGTTGAAAAATATGTATCTGGCGACCACATCAGGCGCATGGCTGGATATGTTTGCGTGGGGCGTCAACCTGAAACGCAAGGAAGCCACCGCAGCGCAGGGGGTGATCCGTTTCTATAAAGCGGAGGGTGCTTCGTCGGTGACGGTGCCTGCCGGAACGGTGATCCAGACTGAGCGCCTTAATGGTGAAATCTATCGTGTCAGCACCACGGAAAGTGTAGCGATTGCCGAGGGTGTCACCAGTGCCTTGCTGCCTGTTTGGGCTGCATCGGCAGGCGGCGCATTCAACCTTGCGCCCGGCTATTTTCGCATTCTGCCCGTGGCGGTGTCCGGTATTGAACGGGTACAAAATGAAGAGGGCTGGTTACTGACGCCCGGTGCGGATGCCGAGTCCGACGATGATTTGCGCGACCGTTGCCGCAACCAATATAACTTGGTGGGCAACTACCACACGGATGCCGTTTATCGCGGCATGATAGCCAGCCGGGTTGGATTGAGTATCGACCGTATTTTCTTCCTGCATGACGCGCCCCGTGGCGCGGGCACCGCCAATGCATATTTGTTGCTGGATTCGGGCGTAATCAGCCAGCCCTTTATTGACGCGGTGAACGATTACATCAGCAATCAGGGGCATCACGGGCACGGGGATGATATGCAGTGTCTGCCGATGCCGGAAACGCATCATGCACTGGCAGTGACAC
>NZ_CAWQTY010000206.1:0-19104 GCF_963897815.1 Xenorhabdus sp. Sc-CR9 | reverse complement strand
AGTTGTTGCAATGTTATTCGTTCAGGCTCAGAAAGTATTATCTTCGATTTCATAAGAACAGGCAGAAAGTCAGGTTATCGTGTTATCGATTATCACAGTAATGCAGATAATTTATCTGATTAACTTAAATAGAGAAAAAATACTATTTACATTATAATTATTTATTTAAGTAAATCATATGATGAAATATATTATTACAATATTGTGAAGATGTTGGTTTTTATGTTAATAGTGTTTATCCATTATTATGTGAAAACAATAAGAGTGGAAATATTATATCGTCATCCTGCACCTAATTATTGAATTCCTTTTGTGATTCATTTCACAATTTAATTTATAAAATGAATAACCTTAGTAGGTTTGGTACTTTTATAGTGATAATAATAGATTAAGATTTTTTATACTCGTATCAGGAGAGCAACATAACTTTATGGTAAAGCGTGTTGATGCTTCTTTGATTATATACGCAATTAACTTGAAGATGCAGGTTTTAGAGTCTGGAAGTTATCAGTCAACCGGGTAGCCAATTCCTGTGCTTTTGTTGGCAAGGTGACATGAAAAAAGTGACGAAGTGTTCCCCGGAATGTTTTTGCATCTGGGAAATAGACATTATTTCGTACTTGCTCATTCGCGTACTTCCATAATCGTTCAATCGTGTTGAGATTAGGGCTGTAAGGGGGCAGATAATGCAATTGTATATTCAATACCTCGGCAAAAAATTGCACTCATTCGGTGCGGTGATAACCGGCTCCATCCAGAATAATGTGAATCCGTTGCGAAAGAGGATAGGTTTTCCGGATTTCGCCGAAAAAAAGCACCACATTTTCTGCATTAATCGTCGGATATTCACGAATAACCGTCTCTTCAATTCGTTGCAAATTGAGGGCGCCCATGATGTTGAGGCGGGTGCGGCTGCCAGTTGTTTCAATCACTTTGGCATTTTCTCTTCCACGCTTCATCCAGCCGTGACTGAGTTTTGTGGACTGAGTAGGATGTACGGCATCAATAAATAAAATGGGTTCATTATTTTGGGCGCATTCTTCTTTCAGTGTGTTGTAGTGCTCGATAAACTGTTGTTGTTTATCCGCATCGAATTTATGCGGGGTGCCCATCGGTTTTTTGTAACTGAATCCCTGACGGTGAAGCCATTTCGTCATTCCGGCGACAGTCAATGACACCTGCCAATGCGATGATTAGAAAAGATGAAGAATGGAATGATTCGTATCATCAGATACCGCCATAAAAATCGTGTTCAAGACAGTTGCTTCTGAGGCCAAAAGCACAGCCTTGATGCGGTCACGCACACGTCCGTCACGAGTCGTATCATGCATCAATTCGAGGGCTTTCTTTTGGTCATTTGTCAGATTAATTTTCATGGGCGAAATCATGTTCTGGATCGAGTTAAAAATCAAGCATCTTCAATTACGATTGGTATAGATGGATGTAGTGTATCCCCGTAGAGTGGGAAGAATAACAATCCAGCCCCGCTGGTGTTTTATTTTTTAGTAAGTTTTTTGAGTGAGGCTTCGATTTGTTGGTATGAATCATATTGCGTTAATGCCTAAACATTATCTTATCATTTAATTTGAGTTGGCTCATTAGCCCACGGACTCAGACGACCTTGCAATACAGATCACAAACTATGCCTCTTGAGTGAGGTTTTTGGCGTTTATTTGTTAATCTCCTGAAGGTAAATTAAATTGCTGAGGATAGTTATGAAATCCAAATCTCTGGGGCTAGATCCATTATATTGGCAGGCGGTTGATTTTGTTGTCAGAAAAAACTGTGTATCAATAGAAGAAATACAAAGAGAATTTGATATCGAATGGCAAAGAGCAAACAGGTTAATCAATGAGTTGGAACTGACTAAGGTTATATCAGGAAGTGATTATGATGGTAATCGAAATGTATTTGGTTTTCCTACAAGATTAGAATGGCGTGAGGTTAGTTCAGTGAAACATAATGAAGACCATGTTCCAAGAGATAGGTACACGAATGTTTTAAAGCTAGATAAAGGTAAAGCGATAATTTATCAATATTTTTACAATCGAGGCTTTTCTGAGAAACCCGAATTTATCATTGATATTCACAATGACCTCGACAAATACAATTCAGTGAGTCTTGGTTCTATCGATGACAGGTTAAAGCATGCTTACCTGTCATCATATTGGTCAAGAGAAACCATAGTCGCCTTCCATTATGATGAAGAAATAAGCACGTTATTCATTGATGTAGACCTGCCGGAAATAGAAGACACACCAGTCTCTAATGGCGAGCGCTTGAAAACCGCTGAGGAATATTTTTATGATTACACGAGGCATGTTCACGCTGTGATCCTTCGTGTATCCGGCATAGCTTTCAGAGTGTGTCCAGAAGTTCAATTTGTCGTGACGGCTGGTTATTCACAAATATTTAATCACGATACTGGTGATGAAGATGACTGTTATCTGATTAATGCTAGGCTCAATAGAGAGAAATTTGAGTGGCTACCAATCAAAAACATAGCTAAGTGTGACCCCATACAATATTTGTCAGGTTTTGATGTGTTAGTTAACATGGTAAACAATAAAATGAATGCAATTGAGGTGAGATGGTGACATAAAACTCCTTATGGGGCTTTTCTTTGTAATTATTCTTAGCAATCAACTGTTATGATTACCGCAAAAAAGAGAGGATGGTATGAAAAAGCGACACTGGGAACAAGGGAGATGGGAAACAACAGGGCCAGCTAAAGCCCTGTTAAGAGCAATAGACAAAGATCCCTTAATGTTCCAAAAGCGCTACCCTACTCTTATCTTTTAAAGGGGCATAAGTGGCTTAAGGTAGTTTATCAACCTTTGCCTCCACAACAACCCCCACAATATGTACATGATTGTTGAGAGGGATCATATTATATTGCGGATTCAGTGGCTTCAAAAACTTATCATATCCTTCAGTAATCAATTGCTTAAAAGTCAGTTCTTTTTCCCCATCCAGTTTTGCGACGACTAACTTGTTGATTGTAGGCTTTATTTCTGGATCAATTAAAATGATCATGCCTGATGGTATGCTTAATCCATTTGGGGAAGCCATCGAATCACCTTTTACTTCCAGCCAAAAAGCACGCTGTGAACATTCGACAACAGTTTCATAACTCTTTTCAATACGATTTGAATTGTATGTAGTCCCGGGTTCTTCACACCAATGGCCTGCACTTGCCCAGTCAAGTAATGGGTATTGTTTTTGAAGTTGTGGATGGTCAGAAAATGCAACATTATCACCATAGAGAACAGTAACAAGTTTTCTGGCTTGTTTCTCTAATAATGGACTGAAATCTGCAATCTGAACCCCTAATTTTTGGGCAAAATAAGTTGCCATCTCCAGATTAAGTGCGTTTATGCCGTTGAGATAGTGTGAAATTGCACTTTGAGTCTTGCCAATTTCTTCTGCAAGCGTTTCCTGAGAGATGCCGAGCTGTTTTTTCTTGGATTCAAATAGCTCTTTTAAGCGTTTGGCATCTGCAAGTTGTTCTGCTGTGAGTTTCTTTTTCATGAAAGCATTTTAATACCAACGCTATTAAAATGATAAATACTAAAAGTATTGAAATATTTAGTACTTTAGATATTATTTTGAGATATACAGGAGGAAACTTATGGAAAAAATTCCATTATCAGAATATGTAAAGCTAAATGGCCAAGCTAAAACAGCAGGTTTGGTTGGTGTTCACCAGACTGCGATAAGTAAGGCATTGAGATCAGGCCGTAAAATATTTTTAATTCGTCAGGAAGATGGAACTTATAAAGCTGAAGAATGCCGCCCATTTCCTAGCCAAAAACAGGCTGTATTACGGGTAGAGGAAATATAAGAAGGATGACTAATTCATCTCTATTATAGATTGAGTTTAGTGATGTCACTGATTTTATTAAGATGTTTTTTGTGTATATTGCTTGGGAGAAAACATGAATTCTAACATTTACCACTATTTGAGAATGATAGGGAGTATCCTGGATATCATGCCTGCAAACGAT
Organism: Xenorhabdus sp. Sc-CR9; assembly: GCF_963897815.1. NCBI lineage: Bacteria > Pseudomonadati > Pseudomonadota > Gammaproteobacteria > Enterobacterales > Morganellaceae > Xenorhabdus > Xenorhabdus sp. Sc-CR9. The sequence goes on along the minus strand of NZ_CAWQTY010000206.1, from coordinate 15,097 downwards.
TATCGTGATACTTTAGAAACTGATTCATCAAATGAATATTTATTCGAAAATAGAGAGTATTCTTGTTATTTTGACTTACTTCCATCACCAGAAGTATTAAAAAATTATGAGTCAATCTTACCGGGGTGTACAGAAAGAATATTCTCTCTGAGAGAGAAAGAGCAACTTTTTCAACATGAAAAACAGAAAAAATCGCTTGATGGCCTGATTAACCGGGATAAAAGAGGGCAATGGATGGGTTTCTTCATTGCTATGTTTATCTTAATGATTGCGACTGTTTTTGCTTTTAAAGGTGAAATTTTGTTTGCTGGTACTTTAATCACTATTGATTTAGTTGGATTGGTTGCTGTGTTTGTTATAGGGCGAAAATTAAATATTGCATGACATTAAATCACTACAGAAAGTGGCTCAGAGAATATGTAACTATTTTGACTTACTATTTTTTATAGCTGTTATTTTTGTTCAAATTTATCTCCATGGTTCTTACTCTATGTCAATCAAACTGGCATGGAATTCATCGACAAATATAAAAAAAATTGTATGATAGAGGAAATGCTTGTGTATTAAAAATAAATTAGCGTGTAATAGAGAGTTAATATGGATATTAAAACTGTATGTGATTTTCACCAATCAGGAAAGAAACTGAAATATCTTTTTCCTTTGACATGTAATCGACTGAATTTACTGGGATTTGCATTGATGGCTGTACGTGAGAGATTAAAGGCATAAGTTAAAACTTGGAGCTTGATTGGATAGGCTCCAAAACCAGCTGGGTTGAGCTGAAAAGGGGGTAATACCTTATCTATGCTCTACTCTCAGCTAATTAAGAATTGTAATTTAATAAATTTATTCTGTTATAGAAAAAGAAACTAATAGTTATTACTCTATATTTAATGAACTTCATCTAAAGTTATCCATACGACCAAAGGAACTTAATCTTGCTTGATTCAGTTTTATTTTCTGCGATCAAAAGGCCGAAAGCTAAAGTACAGTTGGTATTTTTACACCACGCTGGAGGTTCTTGTTTTTCCTATATGGAATTAGCTAACAAATTGTCGGAGTCTATTGAAGTCTATTTTTTGGAACTTCCGGGCAGGGGAATGCGAATGTCGGAACCTTTCCAGACAGATGCTGGTACTGTACTGTCTGATATTCTTGCCTCAATAAAACGTTTAAGGCTAGGAGAGGATAAACCTTTGCTATTGTTTGGTCACAGTTTAGGTGCAGAGCTTGCTTATCAAGTTGCTCGTAAAATTGAGAGTGAAATACCTGAAAAAAATTTAGCGCTAATTCTTTCTGCCCGTGCTTTTGTCGATCCAGAAAGTTTTAAAAATAGCCCAAGTGAGGAATATTCTGATACTCATGTATTGGATGTCATTGAGCAATGTGAAGGAACACCCTCAGATGTTCTTGCTAACCCTGAGTTACGTAATTATTTAATAAGAACAATGAAAAATGATTTGGTTTTACTTAATTCTTTATCTCGATTACCAAAAGGGAAAATTAATACCCAAACTCATGTCATAGGTGGATCTCAGGACAACAGAGTTCCTGTTTCCCGTTTGGAGGGATGGTGGAATGTATTGCCTGCATCAATAGAACAACAAATTTTTACCGGAGGGCATTTTTATTTGTTTACTAATGATGCAGTACTCCCTTGGCTTGAAAAACGGGCCAGAGAATTAGTTGAACAAATTTAGCGTTATCACTTCTGAGGATTGTTTGTTAAGCGAGCGGTGTTCTTTATTTACTCAGAGGATCTGAAATTAATAGAATGATAATACGAGTGAAATATCTACCTAGTTGAATGATTTGGTATTTATCAACCAATAGTTAATCAATATGTTATTGACTTATGTTGTTTATAAGTTATTAATAAGGTCAAGTTTTATCCCAATAAAATCGGTGTATTATTCAGCAGGATAAAGTCAATGACGTTAGAAAAAATAAAGAACAATGAGCTGTTTTCTGGAAAGAAAGTAATTATTATTCATGGATATACTGCATCACCTTCATTGCATTGGTTCCCTTGGTTAAAAGAGATACTGACTGAACAAGGCGCAGAGGTTATCATACCTGCGATGCCTGAATCGTTAGCACCGAAACCTGAAGCATGGGCTAAGATGATGATGGATATTGCGCCACAGGTAGATAGCAATACAATTTTTATTGGCCATAGCCTCGGGTGTATTACTGTTCTGAGACATTTAGAGGTCATACGTTCAGCTTCTCTTCATATTGGCGGATATATTCTGGTTGCAGGGTGTGACTCACCTCAAGTTACTTTACCAGAACTGGATTCTTTTACCGCTGAGCCGTTAGATCATGCTTTTTTGCGAGAAATAACAGAACACCGTATTTCAATCATTTCCTCTAATGATGAGATTGTTTCTCCACAATCTTCTCATGCTTTGGCTCAATCGTTGCAAACTAAAGTGATTACCATTGATAATGGAGGTCATTTTCTTGATAGAGACGGTTTTACTCGTCTGTTACCTGTTTATTAAGCCCTAAAAATGATGGTGTCAGAGTAATAATATAGAGCTTTCGGTTCTAAGAATAAAAAATGATATTCTCTCAATTTTCTAGCTTTTAATCTTGATCTGGAGAATTGAGAGTTTTTATATATTAAATATAAAAGACCAGTGAGTTATTTAAAGTAATACCCACTCATTCACCTCGTCTATGACGCTAGCTTAATATGTGAATTCAAGTGATTTTTAAATATTTTATTTAATAAAAATGAGTTGTTATAAAGTTATATTATTTCTGACTATCAAAAAATCACAGAGTATGAGTCTGAGAAAAAGTGTGATTATAATGGTTTTGTTATACAAAATTCACTTTTAATTAAAATTTTTTGGCCGATAAAAACAGCTCTCTGAGGATTTTATGCCCCTGTTTTTTAGTATCTCTCCGATTATTCTGCTGATTTGGATGATGACCAAACGTAATGGTATTCCATCCTATATTGCTTTACCCCTGACTGCGCTTATTGTTTATTTCATGCAAGTATTTTGGTTTGGGGTTCAACCGAGATTATTACATGCCAATATCATAACGGCGTTGATTGCTGTTTTTACTCCTGTCACGATTATTTTAGGCGCGATTTTACTGAGTAAATTGATGCAAATTAGTGGCGCTGAAGATATTGTACGCAATTGGTTAGAAAATATCAGTCCTAATCCTGTAGCTCAGTTGATGATCATTGGCTGGGCTTTTGCTTTTATGATTGAAGGTGCCAGTGGTTTTGGAACACCAGCTGCGATTGCTGCTCCTATATTGGTAGGTTTAGGGTTTAATCCATTGAGGGTGGTTTTACTGACTTTGGTAATGAACTCAGTTCCTGTTTCTTTCGGGGCAGTAGGAACGCCGACTTGGTTTGGTTTTGCCAATCTTGGGCTGCCTGATGATAATTTATTGGAAATTGGTCGATTGAGTGCATTGATCCATTTTGTTGCTGGTTTGGTTATTCCACTATTGGCATTGAGATTTATTGTGTCGTGGCAGGAAATCCGCCAAAACATCTTATTTATTTTTTTGAGCATTTTAAGTTGCACAGTGCCTTACTTATTATTGGCTCAGGTCAATTATGAATTTCCTGCACTAATAGGAGGAGCGATTGGTTTGGCTTTATCAGTATTACTCGCTCGCTTGGGTATCGGCATAAGACATTATGAAAGGAGATACTCTGTGCAATCTGTCCCTTTTAACAAGATAGTCAAAGCCATGATGCCAACTATGTTATTAATTGTGATTTTAGTTATTACCCGTATTTATCAATTGGGGATCAAAGAACTATTAAATAACGCTGAAATTGCTTGGCAATTGAATTTAGGATGGTTGGGTGATTTGATTATCAGTAAATCTTTAATTATCAGTTTGCAACAAGTATTAGGCACGTCAGCTTCTGCCGGCTATAAAATGTTATATGTGCCCGCAATTGTTCCATTTCTATTGGTAGTATTGATGTGCATTCCATTGTTTCAATTGAATCGCCATCAGGTCAAACAGATGTTTTGTGAGACGGCCTCAGGGATTTTCAAGCCATTTATTGCGTTATTTGGTGCATTAATAATGGTCAATATGATGATGATTGGGGATGAAAATTCACCAGTTATTATTATTGGCAAAGCACTGGCTTCAATGACTGGGGAGGGTTGGCTTTTGTTTTCTTCATTTCTGGGGGCGCTGGGCTCCTTCTTTTCGGGTTCTAATACGGTTTCTAATCTGACATTTGGAGGGATCCAGCATTCCATTGCGTTAAGCAATGGAATAAATATCAATCTAATGCTGGCCTTACAATCTGTTGGCGGTGCTATGGGCAACATGATTTGTCTGAATAATATTATTGCTGTTTGTTCTATTTTAGGGATCTCCAATGTTGAAGGTCAGATTATGAAAAAGACGGTTTTACCAATGCTGGTTTATGGGGGAATTGCGGCTGTCATGGCCTTAATTCTGGCATCCTGAAAATGTGCGAATAATTTTTCAACAATAAGGTGCATATTATGATTATTTCCGCTTCAACTGATTATCGAGCGGCAGCACAGGCTAAGTTACCGCCTTTTTTATTCCATTATATTGATGGTGGAGCCTATGCAGAGCATACCCTTAAACGTAATACCACAGATTTATCGGATATTGAGTTACGCCAACGTGTATTGAAAGACATGTCTGAATTGAGTCTGGAAACCAGTCTGTTCGGAGAAAAAGTCTCAATGCCTGTGGCGCTGGCACCTGTGGGATTATCGGGAATGTATGCGCGTCGTGGTGAAGTGCAGGCTGCACGTGCTGCGGCTAAAAAGGGAATTCCATTTACTTTGTCGACGGTATCAATATGCCCGATTGAAGAAGTGGCTGCTGCGATTGATCGTCCGATATGGTTTCAGCTTTATGTACTGAAAGATCGTGGTTTTATGCGTAATGTGCTGGAAAGGGCACAAGCTGCGGGTGTTAAGAATCTGGTGTTTACGGTTGATATGCCAGTTCCCGGAGCACGTTATCGTGATGCGCATTCTGGTATGAGTGGCCCGAATGCTGCCATGCGACGTATTTTGCAAGCGATGACCCACCCGCGTTGGGCATGGGATGTGGGGCTTCGGGGCAAGCCACATGATCTTGGTAATATTTCTGTATATCGCGGCAAGCCAATCAAACTGGAAGATTATATGGGATGGTTGGGAAGTAATTTTGATCCTTCTATTTCATGGAAAGATTTGGAATGGATCCGTGATCTCTGGAAAGGGCCAATGATTATTAAAGGCATTCTTGATCCTGAAGATGCTAAAGATGCTGTACGTTTTGGCGCAGATGGCATTGTAGTATCTAACCACGGCGGGCGTCAGCTTGATGGTGTCCTGTCAACGGCACGGGCTTTACCCTCAATTGCCGATGCAGTAAAAAATGACATTACCATCCTTACCGATTCTGGTATACGAACCGGATTGGATGTACTGAGAATGCTTGCTCTGGGAGCCGATAGTGTTTTGTTAGGGCGTGCTTTTGTTTATGCGCTGGCAGCGGCAGGTGAGGCGGGGGTTTTCAATCTGTTGGATCTGATTGATAAAGAGATGAGAGTGGCGATGATGTTAACTGGAGCAAAATCAATCTCAGAAATTAATTCAGAATTGTTGGTACGACATCAGGCTTAATGGACAATGGTAGCCATTGTGAGTCAGCAGAATTTATTCTGCTGACTGTATTCCTATTAGCTTTATCCCTACGGAGCGATATTCCTGTCATTCAGGTTTATCTGGCTGCCCGTGGGGGTTTTCAGTCAAGTGAATATGATAACGACTAATTTGCCCGAGAAGTAGTTAGACAGTTATCAATATCTTTAAGATTATTTTATTTCATTAATCATGTTGGTTTTATTATTTTTTATATAAAAATTATGTTCTACACGTTTTCGAGCAATATCTGCCCATATGAAAAGAGTGTTGCTTTTCCTGTCAGATAAACACGATCGCCATCTATTCTGCATAATAATTCACCTCCTCGTTCGGATAATTGACGAGCCCGGAGTTCGGTTTTATTGAGCCGTTTTCCCCAAAAAGGAGCTAAAACACAATGGCTGGAACCCGTGACAGGATCTTCATTGACGCCTTTTGCGGGAGAGAAATAGCGTGAAACAAAATCAGCAGATGAATCACCAATAGCAGTAATGGCAAGCCCTGGTAAGGAAAGGGTAGCGATTTTATCAAAGTGAGGTTGGGTACCGATGATTTGTTCAACAGAGTCTAGTACACAAATGTAGCGATCTCGTGAGATAAGGACTTCAAGGACGTTTTGTCTCAAGGCTTCTTGCATAATCGGGATAAGTGCCTTTTCATCATGGCAATCGACGGCAGGGAAATCCAGTGTAAAAATTCCATTTTGATGAGAAACACGAAGTTCACCGGAGTTGCTTTGGAAAGTGAGCTGGTTACTCTGATAGTTTCTATGTTCTATCAGAACAAATGCAGTCGCCAATGTTGCGTGTCCACATAAATCGACTTCGGTTCTAGGTGTAAACCAGCGAAGTTGGTCTTCTACCAGAAAAGCCGTTTCGGGGAGACCGATTTCCGCGGCAATGGAAACTAATATTTCATCTGTCGGCCATTTATCCAATAAGACAACAGCAGCGGGATTGCCGGAAAACAGTTTTTCTGTAAAAGCATCTACTTGGTAAATCGGGTATGAATGCATCAGGGTTTCACTTTATTTTTTTCAATGGGGAATAGAATACAGAATGTTTAAAATGCTTTTATTTGTAAAGAGTTATATTGTCTGAATGCAAAATATACAAATATTTTGGTATTGACCTTAGGTGATAATGACTATTAAATAATAATTATTTGTTATAATTACAATAGGGAATAATATGAAAATCAAAGGATCTCCTTTCCTGTTTTTTATTTTGTCAGTGTGTTTTTCTCAGGCTCTGGCATTGGATTTAGGCTACAAAAGCGCTATACCTGCTGATAACAAACCTTCAGAAGAGTATCTGAAAAAAAGAAACCAGTTGGATCACAAAGACTGGAATATGGAAAAACTGGCTTCTGATAATGCCTTGGCTGAGAAACGGGAGAATGAACGTCAGGAATACCAGAATAGGTTTAAACACAATACATTTGAACAGAAACAACCTTCGCCATTCCCTTACGATTGGGATAAGGAAAGGTGGAAAATCTCTTCTCATATGAGCCAGCCACACGTTATGGCACAATTCAATTACGATTCGGAAGAGAGAAAGTGGACAATTTCTCCTTCTACTCATATGAGCACGGTACACACTATGCAGAATTTCAAAAAACATAAACGCCGATGCTATAGAGAAACCAGACAGAAATTAGAAAAGGAAAAAGGAAATGGCTATTCCTATGCTGATATTTCTGATGCTTGTGGTTTTTATTAGAATACCGATGATTATCAGATTGAGCGCTGCATCAGGGGAAATGAGTCGATTCAGGTTGAAGTAAGTCCAACTGTGGATCTACTTCAGCTTGATAAAATTGTATCGAAACCGCCCAATCTCGTTTTCATTGAGTTTACATAAAAGTAAAGCCATCTCAGTATAACGAAGATGGCTTATCCGCACATACGTGATAGGGATCCGTCATGGTTGCAAAGCGAAAAATCAGCAGCGCTATCAGTATTCCCAATCCATCGACGTCAAAGCTCCAGCACCAACCATAATATTGTTATTTCAGATTATATTTTTTCTAATTTACTGATTTATAGTATTTTTTTAGAAATTAGTTATCAAATGATTTGTATTAGTGGATATTATCGTTATCACCGTATAGGGATGGCATCCCTTCAGGGCGTGTCTTGAAGCGACGATGTAGCCACATATATTGTTCAGGTGATTGCATAATTTCCTGCTCAATTACCTTATTAATAAATGTTGCTGCTTCTACTTCATTCTTTAGAGGAAAACCTTTTACAGCAGCTTGGATAATTAATTCATAGCCTTTGCCATCAGGCAACCTGTGAGGAGTAAAAGGGATTAATGCAGGATTGGACAAACGGACGAGAATTGAAGTGCCTGTTGTGGTTGCAGCATGCTTAACAGCAAATAACGGAGCGAAAACGCTGTTGCGTGGGCCATAATCATGATCAGGCGCATACCAGACAATTTCGCCGTTTTTCAGACAGCGGATCATCCCCTTAACATCTTTTCTGTCCAGCATGTATTTATTAGAGCGTAGTCGTCCCCAGGTTTGCAGCCAATCCATGACTGGATTGTCATTTGGGCGATAAACTCCAATGCCCGGGTTCAGAATCCCAAAGATACGTGCCCCTAATTCTAATGTTAGAAAATGAATCCCAATAACGATAATTCCTTGGCCTTCGGACTGCACTTTTTGAATGTTTTCCCGTCCGGTGATTTTAAACCAGCGTTTGACTCTCCAGTCAGGCCAGAACCAGGCCATTCCGGTTTCAAACAGACCCATACCAACAGATTCAAAATTTTTGACCAGCCATTCATGCCGTTTTTTTGGTGACATTTCAGGAAAACAGAGTGCCAGATTACGTTCAGCAACTTTGGCACGTTTTTTCAAAAAACGTTGTGAAAGCCGCCCCAACCGAGTACCCATCCAGTAAATCGCGGGATAAGGAAGTAAAACCAATAAATAAAGTATGCCGATACCTAGCCAAGTCAGCCAGTAACGGGGGTGTAAAAATGAACGATGAAAAGAGGGTGCTTGTATCATGTGTTTTCAGTATGTTTTGTCAGGCACCTACAAGATAGGCCCTAAGAGTAATATTGGCATGATTATGATATTCCCTTGCCTGATATTCAAATATTTGATTTAGATTGTTTGGATAAAAGAACGTAAATCATGATGGGCTGGAGGCCATTTTCACTATGATATCACTGACTTTGATATCGATGTCAAAGAGCGTCGATTCCTGTCCTTACAGTGATAGGCAAGTTAGTTTTGAGGTTTTAGTAGATTCATGGTACGGATTGATAGATCTAGGTCACAAGAAAAAGTAATATTGTAGAAAATAAGAAATCCCAAGTGTGTGCTTGGGATTTCTGGTTAAAAATTGTCGATAATGGTCCAGCGTGTCCACTTTGTGGGCATAGAAAGACATAAAATCATAAATATCAATGAACTACGAGGATATTCTGAACACCATGCCAGTGTTACACAACCGTATTTCTAATAAAGAGCTGAAAGAGCACATGTTGGCTGAAGTTGAGCCGCGCACGACTATCTCTTTTTATAAATATTTTGCCATCGCCGAACCACAGTTTTTTCGCGATAGTTTTTATCGTAAATTCACTGAGTTGTCTGTTTTTGGGCGAGTTTATATCGCCAAAGAAGGTATCAATGCACAAATCAGTGTGCCCTCCAAAAATGTTGATGCCTTAAAAGCATTATTGGATGAAACTGATCCTGCGTTACGCAACCTGCGCCTTAATATTGCTCTGGAAGATGACGGTAAGTCATTCTGGGTACTACGAATGAAAGTACGTGAGCGTATTGTTGCTGATGGTATTGAAGATGAAACTTTTGATCCATCAAAGACGGGCGAATATCTTAAAGCGGAACAGGTTAACCAAATGCTGGATGATCCTGAAACCGTCTTTGTCGATATGCGTAACCACTACGAATATGAAGTAGGGCATTTCGAAAACGCAATTGAAATTCCTTCAGATACATTTCGTGAACAGTTGCCAATGGCAGTAGACATGCTGAAGGACAACAAAGATAAAAATATCGTGATGTATTGCACTGGTGGCATTCGTTGTGAAAAAGCCAGTGCTTATATGTTGCATAACGGTTTTAACAAAGTCTACCACGTAGAGGGCGGCATTATTGAATATGCCCGTAAAGCGAAAGAACAAGAGTTACCGGTTCGCTTTATTGGTAAAAACTTTGTTTTTGATGAGCGAATGGGTGAGCGCATTTCTGAAGAAATCATTGCACACTGTCATCAGTGTGGTGCGCTATGTGATAGTCATATCAATTGTAAAAATGATGGCTGTCACCTGCTATTTATCCAATGCCCATCTTGCGCGGAACGTTTCGAGGGCTGTTGTAGTAATGTTTGTCGTGAAGAAATGAAGCTTCCTGAAGAAGAACAACGTGCTCGTCGGGCAGGAAGAGAAAATGGAACTAAGATTTTTAATAAGTCCCGTTATCGGTTAAATGATGGCTTAAATATAACTTCACTGCAATCCATTAAGTAATATACCCGTCGTCTTTCAAGTTTAAGTTTGGTTGACTGTATTTATTCCCGCAGGTCACGTAGATATCTATGTGACCTGCGGGAATCTTCTCTATTTTGTCAGAAGCGCTTGATTTTTATATAATATGCTTTTTATGAGAATAAACTGTACTATTACTGATTTTTAATATTTGGCGATACTATGGATATCAGTTCTTAACATCCAGTAGTAGATAATTCTATTTTCCTGATAATTAAAAAGAGAGTTGTATGTGTTGAATCTTGCTGGACACTCAAGGGGTTGAGTGTCCGAATTTTTTTGAAGTGTTGAAATCTATTGTTAAAGCTAATGTTTAATGTAATCGAGCTGACTATATTCTGAGGCTTCTATCTTTTCAATCCCAGCCTGTAAAATAAGGATGAGTTGCTTTGCAACACCCGTTGTTAACCATAATGTTTTGTCGACACTGACATTCTCTGGTGGTTGAGCTTCGGAAGATGAGTAATGAAGACGGAGCATCATGGCATCATAGGCGTCAACAGTACTGATATCCCAACCTACAACAGGATGAGTTTGAATTATTTCATTTTTTCTATCCATATAACCTCCTAATCAGACTACAGCATCACTATTGATATAATTGACTAAGAGCAAAAGATCTCATCTAAGACGAGCCAATAGCAGTATAAACCTTTTTAGCAATCAAAGAAGCGAAAAAAGCAGAATTTTTCACTTTATCACTGATAGAAATCATTGTAAGTTATTCCTGAACCTTATAAATAAGGATAACTACGCGGAAATAAAGAATAATTTCCGCACGGAAGTCAGTGAAAAAATTACTTACATACTTTGACATCCCATCCAGCATCTTCTCCGGCGAGGAAGGGGATTAATTTCTCATCTCCACACTCAATATATTCAACGACTTGTGTAGGTTTACGTGTAAGTTCGATAAACCCTTCGTTAATGGGAAGATTATAAAAGGAAGGGCCATTTAGAGAGCAAAAAGATTCAAAATGTTCCATTGCTTCTAACTCTTCAAAAACAGTAGCGTAAGCAGCCAAAGCTGTAGGTGCATTGAAAACTCCCGCACAACCGCAAGATGATTCTTTACGGTGTAGCACATGTGGGGCCGAATCTGTCCCCAGGAAAAATCGGTTACAGCCGCTGGTAACTGCCGCTCGCAGAGCTTCCTGATGAATATTGCGTTTCAGTACAGGTAAGCAGTAAAGGTGGGGGCGAATACCACCAACCAACATATGATTCCGGTTGAACATCAAGTGCTGTGGTGTCAAAGTTGCACCTAAGTTGTCGTCTCCTTCAAGAACGTATTCAGCAGCTTCTTTAGTTGTAATATGCTCAAAAACAACTTTCAGTCCAGGAAATTGCTTACGTAATGGTTCCATTACCTGTTCGATAAATCTAGCTTCACGGTCAAAAATATCAATATGAGCAGCGGTGACTTCACCATGGATCAGTAAAGGTATTCCTATTTTTTCCATGGTTTCCAATAAAGGATAGATTTTCTTGATATCAGAAACACCGTGGCTGGAATTAGTTGTTGCATTGGCTGGGTAAAGTTTACAGGCAGTGAAAACCCCTTCGCTGTAGCCAACTTCAATCTGGGTATTGTCTGTTGAGTCAGTCAGATAACAAGTCATAAGAGGCTGGAAATGGTGATCTGATGGAGTTGCTGCACTTATCCGATCTTTGTAGGCTTTGGCACTGGCTACATCTGTCACTGGAGGGGCAAGGTTAGGCATGACGATAGCTCGGCCAAAGAAACGGCTGGTATGGGGGACGATAGTTTTTAGCATATCACCATCGCGGAAATGGACATGCCAGTCGTCAGGACGGCGGATTTTAATTGTGTATGATTCAGTGGTCATGGAACCGGCTCCAGAATATAGATGAAAAATGATGGATGCTGATTCAGCATTCCTTAAGCCGGAGGAGGATGATAAAGAGAAAATAGCCAAATAGCTATTATTGAATGATAGATTTCTATGAATTTTTTGTAATTAGAATTTTAATTTTTTGTGTTAGGGTATTCAGAGGAATTATCATATCAAAAAAGAAAAAATAGAAGTAACAACACGAGGGTGAATTGAATTTGGCTCCTCCAGCTGGACTCGAACCAGCGACATACGGATTAACAGTCCGCCGTTCTACCGACTGAACTATGGAGGAACTCCTTCAAGACGGGTGCATATTAACGGTACTCTTACCGTTTGTCAAAGCAGAAAATACCAATAATTGTTTAATTGCCTGCAATGTATACTGTATCTGTTTTTTTGTCTTTTTACTGCTCATTTGAGGGAAAGCAGAAAATAAAGATATCATGTGCAAACAGAAAGATGGAGAAAAGATAAAAAGTGGAAGAGGAATAGCAAAGAGCCTGATTAGTAAAACTAATCAGGCTCTTTAGAATATTTGGCTCCTCCAACTGGACTCGAACCAGTGACATACGGATTAACAGTCCGCCGTTCTACCGACTGAACTATGGAGGAACTCCGTTTAAGTGGCACGAATATTAACGGCACTTTTTACATTTGTCAAAGCAGAAAATAATGACAACTGTTTGATTGCTGAAAATATGTTCTTATTGTGTTGTTTTTGATCATGTCTGTATTTTTAGCATGTGTAATGCAATCTTATGAATTTCAAGATACGGTATTTATTCCTTGTGGATAAATCTGAGCATTGGAGGATGAGGAAACATAAGTGAGTGGAAGGACGAAAATACAACGAAATTATAAAGTGGTAGTGATAAAAGAAAGTTTTGGGTTTATTAGAAATAGAAAACCCGATTAGCAGTGCTAATCGGGTTTTCCCAGACCGCTGACAAACCTCGTTGAAAGTAACGGGGTTTGTCGCCTTCATTATCACTCATTATCTGCCGATTTTTCCTTATTGATCCCCGATACGCCCTTTTTCTGCACAGGGTTGGCTTTCTGCCCCAATACATTCACGGGTGAGCCACAGATAAAGCCAATAAAGTGCCGCCACCAGTAAGGCTATCTTCTTGATATTTTGTGCTGCCGCCGCCAACAGGCACTGTATCTGAACTTTCTGCAACCCGCGAAAATGAGCATAACGATGCCCGTGATGCTGCTTCGCATCCGCAAAACTCCGCTCTATCGTTTCTTTTCGTCGCTTGTGCACTTTTTTACCCCACGGACTCAAACGGATCTCCCTGGCCTTTTCTTTGCTCGTTTCCCAGATATGCCGGGTGATGGTTTTTCCCTTTTTCGCCCGGGTACAGGCCGCCCGCAGTGGGCAATGCTGGCAAATCCCCGCGGCCGTCCGGTAATAACGGTATCCCTGACGGCCAGTGGTGGTATAAATCAGCTTTTCGCCCTGCGGGCAAACATAGCAATCCTGTTGAAAATCATAAATAAATTGTTTCTTTTGAAAGAGATTTTGCCCTTTGTTGGGGCGTCGATAACTGATAACCGGTACCAGACCCATTTCCAGGGTCAGGTGGCAAACCGGCGCCGTAAAATAGCCCGCATCCAGGACGATAGCGACGGGATTCAGTGGGAAACGCGCCAGCTGACGCTTCAGACGCCCTATCAAGGGCTGGCTGTCGTGGACATTGCCCGCTGTGGCATAGGTATCCAGAATAATATTGGTTTTTCCGTCCACGGTACGGGGGTCGAGGTAGAAGAATCCTTTGGGTTTGTTCGTCCGGTGCATAAATCCGCTTTCCGGGTCAGTCGTACTGACTTTGGTCTGTCTTTGCCGTTCCTTATGGGCTGGCTTCAGGCTTTTTTTCCGGACTGAGCCCGGTCTTCATTCACCGCTTTTTCCAACTCATCCAGATAAGCGCCCGGAGGAACGGGACGCAGAATACTGTCGGATTTATGGGGATTGGCACTGGCTTTCAGATGCGTGCTGTCTGTATAAAGTTCCCGGCCGCCGACAAAACCTCGACCGATAGCCTGTTCGACAATGGTGTCGAAAATGTGCTGGAACACATCGGAATGGTTGAATCGGCGCCGCCGATTCTGGCTGAGTGTGGAGGCATCGGGGACTTTCTCTGTCAGCCCGAGCCGCAAAAACCAGCGGTAGGCCATATTGACCTGAATTTCCTGCACCAGCCGGCGTTCGCTGGGGATGCCAAATAAGTACATCAGTAACATCATCTTAATCAGCATAACCGGGTCTATCGCCGGGCGGCCATTATTGTGGCAATACAAAGGGGCAACTAAGTCCCGGATAAATTCGAAATCAACGGCGGCATCGACTTTGCGAACCAGGTGATTTTGAGGCACGAGGTCATCGAGTGAGAGTGTTTCGGGGGGAAACGTCTGGGGAGGGGGCATTCTTAACATGGCGGCAAGCTCCGTCGGGTGAACGGAATTTGATTAAAGCAAAGTGCCGGATAAAAAACCAGCACTTTGTCAATAATCTGAGAAAACCCGATTAGCAGTGCTAATCGGGTTTTCCAGAATTTGGCTCCTCCAGCTGGACTCGAACCAGCGACATACGGATTAACAGTCCGCCGTTCTACCGACTGAACTATGGAGGAATTGCTTCGTTCTTGAGAACGGGGCGAATATTAGCGATGAACTTAAATAGTGTCAACGCAAAAATACCATTTTCTTACTGTTTGCCTGCTATGTAAGCGTATTGTGTCATCATCATACTAATTTATTGAATTTATGCGTTTTTATTTACCATAATCATGGACTGAACATAAGGTGATTGTTTTGAACAAGTAAGCATAAACACATCATAGAAACAAATGCTTTGTTTCTTTTTCATAATGTATTTGATGTCATTTTTGATTTCACTAGAGCGTGTTGACCTTTGTTGTACATGTTTCAATCGACCCACATAGGGAGCCACATGATTGAAAATGCCAAAGCAACGAGACTTTCATAATTTCTTGCTAATTTGTCATACCGAGTAGCTACTGCT
>NZ_CAWQTY010000205.1:0-19475 GCF_963897815.1 Xenorhabdus sp. Sc-CR9 | reverse complement strand
AGCAGTAGCTACTCGGTATGACAAATTAGCAAGAAATTATGAAAGTCTCGTTGCTTTGGCATTTTCAATCATGTGGCTCCCTATGTGGGTCGATTGAAACATGTACAACAAAGGTCAACACGCTCTAAACTTTCACCATATTAAACTTCCGCCATATTAAATAACCCGCAATATCTCAATTAATTCGGCGAATATGATGACAATACATCTTGTTCGGAGAAAGAAAATCTCGATAAATAAGTTACATTCAATCGGATGGTTGCTTAAGAGGATATTCCTGTCAACGTTTCTGATAGCTGTAGCAGGTTGTTCTTCATCAGCCAAAAAATTGCCGCCTTATAAAATCATCTTCGATACGACATCTGGTGTGAATAATTCCGCCCCACTAAAAATGCACATTATTTTATTAAAATCGCGTGAAAAATTTATGTCTGCTGATTTCTTTTCATTACAGGAAAACGCTCAGGATTCATTAGGCGACAAATTAGTTAATGAAGACCAGTTTTTTATCCGTCCTGCGCAACCCACCTATTGCTTATTGAAAGAAAATCTACCGGAAGCTAACTATATAGGCATTATTGCAGAGTATCATCATGTTAGCGGTAAGAGATGGCGGATTTCATTTCCTGTTCCTATACCTGAAAAACCCGCTTTTTATGAATTCTGGCGTTCTTCCCCTGACGAACTACATGTGTGCGTTAAAGTGACTAACAACGGCTTAAGTCTCATCAAAGAATGTTACTTAAGTTGTCCAGCAGGAGCGGAAGAAAAACAATGAATAGATCAGAAAAAGTTATCTGGACAGAAGGTATGTTTTTACGTCCTCATCACTTTCAACAGACAGAAAACTATTTAGAAACCTATACTCGTAATTGGGGAATAGCACAAATACCTTACTACTGGGGTTTTTTGACGCTCGAATTAGATCAAGCACTACTCAATCAAAATAAAATAAAACTTTCCTCAGCCAGCGGTATTTTTCCTGACGGAACCCCTTTCAGTTTTAATGTAACTCATGCCCCCACTCCTTTACAGCTTGCTGAAAGTCAGACCAATATTAATGTTGTCCTGGCTCTGCCTGTTTTTCAACGAGGGAAAGAAGAAGTCATTTTCAGTGAACAAAAGGATTCTCTGGCACGTTTTGTCAGCTTCGAAGTTGAAGTCAATGACTTTAACGCTATGTCAGTCGGTAATGCCGCAATACAATTTGGCAAAATGCGTTTACGCCTGATGCTGGAATCAGATTTAACGCCAGAATGGACTGCATTGGGCATCGCACATATTGTCAATAAAACGAGTGACAATAAAATCCACCTTGACCCGTTATTTATTCCTCCCCTGCTCAACTGTCGTGCAAGTTCGCAAGTAGTCGGTTTTATGACTGACATGCAAGGTTTGCTGGAACAGCGCCGCCAGCAAATCAGTCAACGTTTGTTACAGTTGGGGCGCTATAATGATTCTGAAATCATGGATTTTCTTTTACTGTCACTTTTGAATCGCTATAGCGGCCAAGTGAGCCATATACAGAATCTGTCATTACTTCATCCTGAACGGTTATTCAGCGACTGGCTGCAATTTGCCACGGAATTGGCAACGTTTTCTTCAAATCGTATCCCCGAAGACAGCTTACCGCTTTATGACCATGACAATTTGACACGCTGTTTCAACCAGCTCATGTTCCAATTGCGTCAGGGGTTATCAATCATTCTGGAAGAACATGCGATTCAGTTGCCATTAACAGAATATTCTCATGGTCTGAACATAGCTACATTACCTGATTCGAACATGATACATATATTCAGCTTTATTCTGGCTGTCCATGCTGATGTTGCTAATGATGTTCTGATGAGCAATTTCCCAGCCCAAATGAAAATTTCCCCTGTTGACCGCATACGTGAATTAGTTCAACTGCAATTACCGGGCATTCCACTGAGAGCCATGCCATCTGTTCCCAGACAAATTCCTTGGCATTCAGGTTATATCTATTTCGAATTGGAAAAAGAGGGTGAGCTGTGGAAGCAAATGGAGAAATCTGGTGGTTTTGCATTACATCTGGCAGGTGAGTTTCCCGGTCTGAATATAGAATTCTGGGCTGTCCGCAATCAGGACAAAAAGTAAGGTAACGTAGCTGATGAGGCAAGAACAACAAAAAGCTGCACATAGTGTGCTTTCTGGTGATGTTATTTACAATCCATTGGTTTCTGCTGCAAATCAATTACTGAATACTATCCCTCAAATCCGGCATTCCGCTGCTCATTCTGATCCAACAAATTTACGACAACAACTTATCAACGAAATCCGGCATTTTGAAGTGGTATGTCAACATGAAAAGCTACCTTATGAAGTGATCATTGGGGCTCGCTACTGCTTATGCACTGCATTGGACGAAGCTGCCGCACTCACCCCCTGGGGGGTCCGCAGTGTCTGGCCCGGCAGTGGATTACTGGTGACTTTTCATAATGAAACATGGGGAGGTGAAAAATTCTTCCAACTGTTAGCTAAATTATCACAAAATCCCAAAGAGAATCTATTTCTGTTAGAACTCATTTACTTCTGTCTACAACTTGGATTTGAAGGACGCTACCGTGTTATAGATAACGGACGTTCCCAGTTGGAAACCATAAAACAACGCCTGTATCAATTAATACGTTCAATTCGGGGAAGTTACTCCGTTGAGCTGTCACCAAACGTACAAGTTATTTCAATGCCGAATAAATCTTGGCGGTTTTCCTTGCCTATATGGATCATTGCCGCATTATTAAGTTTTTTGGTGTGTGTTCTGTATATAAGCCTGAATTCGAGATTGAGTAATAGACTCAATCCTACTTTGACAAAAATTTACCAGACCAATTTACCAAATATTTATCAGGCTAACTTACCGGATCTGCCAGTCAATAATAAAGTATTTCCCCCGACACCAACACCGCCACCTCCTGTGTTAAATCTGCAAGAAATGCTAAAGAACGAAATAGAAGCTGGATTATTAAATGTAACCGATATGCCTGATAGAAATGTAATTACGTTAAAAGGTGATGGTTTATTCAAAACCAATTCCATTCAGATCAAACGTAGTTATTTAGACATCATCAGGAATATTGCAGAAGCAATGAATAATATTCAGGGAAAGATTTTAATCGTAGGGTATACCGATAATGTACCTTTTTATTCCCATCGTTCTCGTTTTTCATCTAACCATGCTTTATCGCTGGCCAGAGCCAAATCTGTACAAAGAGAGTTGCAACGTTATCTAAATCAACCAGAAAGGATCAACATAGAAGGAAAAGGTGCCAAAGATCCGATAGCACCAAATAATACCCGTCGCAATCGAGCCAAAAACAGACGAGTTGAAATCACACTGTTTGTTACTCCTTTAAATCAAACAATGTAAGGAAACGAACACATGCTGAATGCTCTCATTTCTATCTTCACCAGCCGATTGACGTGGAGTTTTCTTGGAACAACGGCTATTTCGACGCTTCTCTGGTTTTTTGGTCCCATTATTTCTGTCGGAAACATCGTACCCTTTAAGTCTATTACAATCCGAATAATGACTATTGCCTCTCTTTTTCTAGTATGGATTTTAAGCAGACTAATTCCCAGATTGTACCGATTATGGTTCAATAAAAAACTGGAAAATCAATTAAAAGTCAATCAAGATAAAAAAACGGAAACGAAACAGAATGAGAAATACATTACTTTAGCAGGGCGTTTTTCTGATGCTGCAAAATTATTGAAGAAAGCTTATTTTTCCGGCTTGTATGATAAGAATAAACCCCATTGGACAAACCTTTTCAGTCGCCAGTATATATATCAATTACCTTGGTATCTTGTTATCGGTTTCCCGGATTCAGGTAAAACAACTGTTCTGGCAAATTCTGGCTTACATTTTTCATTGACGGATTATCTTGGAAAATCAACTCAGTACAATATACACGGGATGGATGACTTTAATTGGTGGTTTACCAATAATGCCGTTTTTCTCGATACCGCAGGACGGTATACCAATCAGACTCATTCACATAATCAAGATGCCAATGAGTGGAAAAATTTTATCCTGCTGTTGAAAAAATACCGTGCTCGTCAACCAATCAATGGAATAATAGTAACAATCAGTGTAGAAGATTTACTCAATCCATCAACCGAAGCACGAAATAAACAAGCATATGTACTCAGTAAGCGACTGTCAGAGTTGAATGAAAAATTTAAGATACAGATTCCTATTTATATTTTCATCACCAAAAGCGATTTACTAAAAGGATTTTCCGCTTATTTCACCCACTTTGACAAAGCATCACGAGAACAAATTTGGGGATTTAATTTCCCGTGGAAAAATAAGCAGGGATGTGATTTGAATAAAGTTTTTGAACAACAATATAATGAATTGCAATTGCGGTTAGATGCTGAATTGCCCTATGTACTCTTAAACGGACATAATTTACGGCAATGTACTGAAAGTTATTTGTTTCCACAAGAAGTAGCCTCCTTACGGCCACTCATTGCGCAATATCTTGAAATAATATTCGCAAAATCAGGATTTGAAATACCCTGTTATCCGCGGGGGTTGTATTTCACTAGTGGAACACAAGAAGGAACTCCCCTTGACAATGTTATGGCGCAGTTTAACCAGAAACTTAAATTACCCATAGATAATGACAGCAACTTAATGTCATGGGGAAATGATAACGGAATTATACATCCCCTCCCTGCCCGCCAAACTTATTTCCTGAAAAGTTTATTGGAAAATATCTTTCAGGAAGCCGGAATCGCTGGTTATAACCGTTGGTGGATATACCGGAAACGCCTGTTGGATGGAATAGGATATATTATCCTGATAGCGATATTGGCATTTATAAGCAAATTATTTTTAACCAGCTACCACAACAACAATAATTATTTGATGGAAATACAATCAAAAATTCCGGTCATTTTAAATCAAGGCAGTGAATTAAAGAAAAACCCCGATAATATTTACGCTCTGCTTCCGCTTTTGGACAGCTTGGCACATTTAGATAAAAGCCAGAACTTTTCTTTAGATGACCCTCCATTATCCTATCGTATGGGGTTATACAGCGGTGAACAAGTCAGTGAAGCCAGCCTCTCTCTGTACAATAATGCATTACAAACTTTGTTGCTGCCACAAGTAGCAAAACTAATCACTAACCAACTGCATAATGAAGACGGCGATGATATAGAGAGAACCTACAATACGCTAAAAGCATATCAAATGTTGTATCAGACTAAATATTATAATGGCAAGTTTCTCCGTAACTGGGTAATGCAGTATCTGGAAACCCATTTAGATGTAGATGTCACTCAAAAACAGTTAAAACAAATTAATGAGCATCTCAGTCAATTATTGGATAATCAGGTTGTTACATCACCATTTATGTTTGATAATAATCTGGTCAAGCAAAAACAGGCGCTAATCAGCAAAATTCCACCAGCCCAACGTGCCTACAATTATTTAAAGAGTAAATTGCTGGATGACCCAGATTTAGCTCCAGTTAATCTGGATACACTTGCCGGTCCTCAAGCCAGGTTGGTTTTCTCAAGCGGCAATGGAACATCATCCACCGACTATATACCGGGAATGTTTACTCCTGTAGGTTATCAAAAAGGCGTGGATAAAGATCTTGATTTTTTTCTTAAGACTTTGCACTCGCAAGACAATTGGGTACTTGGTACTTATGCAAGGACACTGGCAATAAAAGAAATTAAGTCCTTTGTTAAACAGCTTTATATCAATGATTACATATTCCATTGGGATCAATTTCTGGCTGATATCCGTTTGAGCAATATCAATAGTCTGGAGCAACGAACTAATACCGCCCGATTACTGTCCTCTTCTGATTCACCACTGCGTAATCTCGTTATTAATATCAATAAAAATGTCGAGCTAAATAAGACCCTGCTCAATAAAGATAATATTGCGGCTAAGCAGCTGAATAAAATAGTAAAGAGACAATCGGATAAACTCACTCAATTAGCCTCTAAACAACCATTGGCATCTAAATCACAACTCGTTCCCAAACAAATATTGCCAGATAACCAGCAAGACACGCCAGAACAGGAACTAGAAAATCATTTTGCACAAATTACTGCTTTGGTAAAAACTCCAGATGCGAAAAATAATCAGAAAATACCTTTTGATGATACGTTGAAAAATATCAGTGAGTTATATCAATATCTTACTTCTGTGCAAAGTGCCATCAAAACCGATATGCCTTTTCCGCCCAATGATATTATCACTCAGCTACAAGCGGCATCTGAACGCCTGCCGGTACCGTTTAGAAGCATGGTTTATTCACTGGCTGTTGGTGCCAGTAACGATACCCAGCTCAACGAAATGAAAAATGTTGCCAGACACCTCGGTGCAGAAGTCGGCACTTTTTGCAACCAGGCAATTGCTAACCGATATCCGTTAACACCTAACACATCCTATGATATCAGACCTGATGACATGGCCAGAATGTTCGCCCCAGAAACAGGTTTAATGGACAGTTTTTTCCAGAAAAATTTAATGGGGAAAGTAGATACGACTCTGCAAAGATGGCGTTTCATGCCAGGCGTCAATGGCAAGCCACTGCCCGGAGGAGAAGCATTGCTCAGGCCTTTCCAGCAAGCCCAGATTATCCGTAATGCATTATTTACCAGCGGAACCCCGACACCATTATTCAAAGTCATGGTTCGCCCGGTCAGTATGGATAACAATATATTAAGCATGATACTGGATATAGATGGGCAGAAATTAGAATACAGCCACGGGCCACAATTTTCGCAGCTCATCAGTTGGCCTGGCCCGGCTAAAAAGAATCGCATTCACATCCAGTTGAATTTGAGCAATGGTACAACCGCAAATTTCTCAATTTCAGGTTTCTGGGCACTGAATCGACTGCTGGATCTTGCAAAACAGCCCCACAATAGCAACAGAGATGAACCCTCTTATACTGATGACATGAGCTTGCGGGCAATATTCAATATCAAAGGCTACACTTTCTCTCTGGACTTTATACCTAACAGTGTGTTCAACCCATTTAAACTCCCGGTTTTTTCGTGTCCGCGTTCGCAGAACTTGGCCGCATAATCACTAACTTCAATATAAACTGAAAATATCATGAATATTGATGAATTACTTACCCCAATCAGTGCAGAATCTGTCTGTGGAGAAAATCTGGAATACGATGATGAATTTCTGACATTGGAGCAAATATTAATTGAAAAGCCAGAACAACAGTTTGGTGATGTCATCATCCCAGCCGAACCCCCGAATTGGAGGGAAATAGAAAAGCGGGCTATTCACTTACTCTCCCGCACTAAAAATCTGAATATCATCATAGCGCTTATGCAATCCTGGCTAAACCTACATGGATTATGTGGTTATGCTGATGGATTGAACTTACTCCGCCAGACTCTGGAAAATTATTGGGCAGATGTGTGGCCAAAACTGGAATTTGATGGTGAATACGATTATGTACAACGTTTAAACACGCTGGCAGCTATTGAAGATGGCTCACCTTGTACAATAAAGGTTCAGAATTCTATCCTGTTAAGAAGTGGTTCGGACGAAGTGACATTTCAAGAAGCCTACTCACTCCTTAGTGGTACGGTAACAGAAATGAGTAGTTATACCGGTGGGCGAACCCGATTAATCAATGAATTAACACAAAAGCCAGATCATCCTGAAATTCTGGCAGTAATAACTATTCGTGATCATCTTACTGCCCTGATTGAGATCATACGTCATCATTTACCCGACGGTAATATGCCAGAACTGCCGCAATTTCTGAAACAGTTGGATACCATTATTAAATATTGTTCAGTACCTGACTCAAAAACAGGGTATGCAGACAACGCAAAACGCCTTGATCCGGCATCGCTGACCACACAGGACACTTCAATGGAACAGGCAATGGCAACCTTGGAAAGAAAGCCATCGTCCTATTGGCAAGCGATTGAAGCCAGTAATCGGGATGAAGCACGCATGTTATTGGAAAAGGCCAGGATCTATTTTCTCACATACGAACCAAGTCATCCTGCTCCGATAATGATTGAACGCATTCAACGACTGATTGATTGTGATTTTATGAAAATCATTCACGATCTTGCACCAGAAGGATTGAGACAACTGGAAATCATTTTTGGTCGTTCAGACAATCCCAACCTATTTTCTAATCCAAATTATGACATGGATACTGATTATGATATGGATTAATTATTTCTTATTTTTATCTATTTGATTCTTTACCCGTATATTTCCTTATATTTGTTCGGATAATCCTAACCTAAAAGATAAAGGAGATATTAATTTACCTGTAGATTTTTGAGTGCCCAAACTTAAAAAACGAAAGGTATATAACCAATAATGGAGAACTTGCCATGAAATCCAGCGGACAAAAATTTATATCCCGTAACAGAGCCCCCCGCGTACAAATTGAATACGATGTTGAACTTTACGGCTCAGAAAAGTCTGTTCAATTGCCTTTTATCATGGGTGTTATCGCTGATTTGGCAGGAAAACCTATAGAAGCCTTGCCAGATGTCAGTGAACGTAAGTTTTTGGAAATTGATATTGATAACTTTAATGAACGCATGAGTTCAATTAACCCCCGTGCCGCCTTTCAGGTTGAAAATACTCTGACAGGTGAAGGTAAATTGAATATCGATTTATCATTTAAAAGTATGGATGATTTTCAACCCGATGCTATAGCCAAAAAGGTAGAACCTCTGGCTAAGCTACTAGAAGCCCGTATACAACTGGCAAATTTATTGTCTTATATGGACGGAAAAAACGGGGCAGAGAAACTGATTTCCGAGATATTGCAAAACCCCGCCCTGCTGCAATCATTGGCAGAAGCTCCGAATCCTGAAAATAGCGCCTCAGAAGATAGTACTGAAGATAGCACCGAAGAATAAGGAGTCATTGATGAGTACACCTGAACAAGACGTTTTTCTTCAACAAGAGCAGGTATCTAAAGAATATACCCCTGATGAACTCAGCACATTGTTGAATAAGGAGTTTCGTCCTCAAAGTGATCATACACGCCATGCTGTTGAAAATGCGGTGAAAACGCTGGCACAACAGGCATTGGAAAATACCCTCACTATCTCCGCCGATACCTATCGCACCATCCAGTCACTAATTGCTGAAATTGATACCAAAATATCCCAACAGATGAATCATATCTTGCACAATAAAGAATTCCAGACTCTGGAAGGAGCCTGGCGTGGTTTGCATCATCTGATCAGCAATACAGAAACCGATGAAATGCTGAAAATCCGTGTGATGTGTCTTTCCAAAAGGGAATTGAGCAACACACTAAAACGTTTCAAAGGAATCAGTTGGGATCAAAGCCCGCTTTTCAAAAAAATCTATGAAGCTGAGTATGGCCAGTTTGGTGGAGAACCATTCGGTTGTCTGGTGGGTGATTATTATTTCGACCATACCGCACCGGATGTTGAACTCTTACGTCAAATGGCACAAATCAGCGCAGCAGCACATTGCCCGTTTATTGCTGGTACTTCGCCAAGTGTCATGCAAATGGAATCCTGGCAGGAATTAGCCAATCCCCGGGATCTCACAAAAATTTTCCAAAATACTGAATACGCCCCCTGGCGCAGTTTACGCGAATCAGAGGACGTGCGTTATATCGGGTTAACACTTCCGCGTTTCCTTTCTCGTTTACCTTATGGCGCGCTTACGAATCCCGTTGATAATTTTAATTTCGAGGAGGATACCGAAGGCCCGACTCACGACAACTACACTTGGTCGAATTCCGCCTATGCCATGGCGGTCAATGTTAACCGTTCATTTAAACTCTATGGCTGGAGTACTTCGATTCGCGGTGTAGAATCCGGGGGTATTGTAGAAAACCTGCCTTGTTATACATTTCCCTCCGATGATGGCGGAGTGGATATGAAGTGCCCGACTGAAATTGCGATTAGCGACCGCCGTGAGGCAGAATTGGCAAAAAATGGCTTCATTCCGTTATTGCATCGCAAAAACACCGATATGGCAGCCTTTATCGGTGCTCAATCCCTTCAAAAACCAACGGAATATTACGATCCGGATGCTACTGCCAATGCCAACCTTGCAGCGCGTCTGCCTTACTTATTTGCCTGTTGCCGTTTCGCACACTATCTGAAATGTATTGTGCGCGACAAAATAGGGACTTTCCAGGAACGTGCTGATATGGAACGTTGGCTTAATGATTGGATTATGAATTATGTTGATGGTGATCCCGTCAACTCATCACTGTCAACTAAGGCAAGAAAACCGCTGGCAGCAGCAGAGGTTAAGGTAGAAGAAACAGAGAGCAACCCGGGATATTATCAAGCTAAATTCTTCCTGCGCCCTCATTATCAGCTGGAAGGTTTAACTGTTTCTTTACGTCTGGTTTCGAAACTCCCCTCACTAAAAGGAGCTTAACTCAATATTAAACAATTAAACACTATTCTTCTCACCACTCTTATCAATTCATTAATCTCTAGATAGCAATACATCTCTATTTCCTCTACACAAAATTCCAATATCTACTTATTGGGTTCAATCAAATTACTTAATTCTATTAAGGTGGAAGGTTATGTCTTCAGGTATTGATGCATATATTAATTTTACTAATATAAAAGGCGAGACAGGTGACAAAACGTTTAAAGATTGGACAGCTGTCAGATCATTTTCAATTGAACTGAATAATCGTGTTAATTTCAATAGTCAAACTCCCGGATTAGGCGCTGGTATAGTCGAGGTTTCTGGTCTGAGCCTGGAACTTTCGTTCGATAAAGCAGCTATTACGCTACGCCAATATATCGTTCAGGGAACACATATTAATACCATTACACTCAATGTACGCCGACAAGGAGGCTCACAAGAGAATTGGTATTCATTAGTGTTGACAAATGCCCTGGTTGCACAGTCCCAGCTGACATATGGAGGTGGTCTTTTCTATTCGGCTATCGTCTTAGCCTTCCAGAAACATAAAGAAAGCTACTTCCCTCAAGACTATAAGTCAGGTGGTAAAGGCGCTGAAGTCAGCTATGAATGGGATGGTTACACCCACGATAAATAACATAACTTCTTATTCAATAACCTCTCTGAAATTCAGAGAGGTTATTCCGTCAACAATAGGTATCCGTAATGATGCGATTCTCCATTGTTAAAAACTCTGGCACAAACCAGCCATCGCAACTGAGTTATGATTTTTCCCCTCCTGGTGGCACTATCGGTCGAAGTACGGACAATAATTGGGTGCTACCCGATGAAGAATTAGCTATTGCTCGGCTACAAATCGTTGTGTCTATCTCTTCTGATGGAGGATGTCAGATTAACAATCAAGGTTATGCATCTGAGGTTTTGCTGAATATGATACCGCTGGCACCTGAACGTCAGGTTGAAATCCGTGATGGTGATATGCTGAATATTAGCAACTATCAGATTAAAATAACTGATATAGAAAAAAATCCACTCCCCCAGTCTAACGACAAAAAATCGGAAATTCCCAATGGGATTTGGGATGATCTTGAACAGATTTTCGCAGTTCCCAATACCCTCTCTCCTCAAGAAAGACATCATTCATCCCAGAAATTAAACGACAATAACCCTCTGGTGAAAGAGCAACAAAATAAAGAACGAAATCCCATTGATCCATTGGCACAAATTAAGCCAGAAACTGATCTTGAGACCCTGCAATTACGGTCAACAGATCCCATGACCATGTTCAATTCAGATACCACTTTCCAGCAAGAGAATATCTTGCATGATCATACCCCCACAACATTACTACAATGCGATAAAAAACATGAAAATCAAGATGATGATAAAAAGGAAATTGACCCGCTAGTCTTGTTTTCTGAAAAGCATACACAATATGTCAAGGATGATGATCCCTTAAACCAAATGCTGGATAATGCTGTACCACCAACGCCTCTGAATGACCCAACTGTTTCTGAACTTCTGTTTACACCTGAACCACAGTCTACACCAGCTTCACAATCCACACTGACTGAACCCGTGTCTATTGAATCTGTAACCAGCAGGACACCGGGGTCGAAAACTAACCGCTATCATAAACCCTATAACTATCAAGCTACCGGAACCCAATCAGAGGAAAAATTACTGGCAGCCTTACTGGATGGTATGGGGCTAACAGATCTCCAGAGACTGCAATTTGATGAACAGCTCATGTATCAGTTAGGTCGATTCGCCAGCCAGTTGTCCCAAGGCGTCATCACCCTCAATACTTCACGTAATCAGTTCAAACGCAAATCAGATTCAGACATGAATGAGGCTTTGTCAGATGTGTATAATCCATTTAAGATTCTGCCTTCTGGTCAGTCTGTTCTGGCACTGATATTTGGTGGTTATGTGCCGGGATTTATGTCACCTGAGGACGCTACTCAGGATATTTTGACTGAATTGCAGGCACACCAATTGGGCATGATTGCGGGAATACATGCTATTGCGGCAGATCTATTACACTCATTTAATCCTGTTATTCTTGAACAAACAGCGGGGGGTAAAAGTTATTTACCACGTTTGTCATTATCGTCAGCATACAAAGCATCAATGTGGGATTATTTCACTAAATATTACCAAAACATGGCCGGACAAATTGAAAAAAAATCGGCATTGTTTGGCGAAAGTTTCCTGCAAGCCTATGAAGCAGAAATCAGCCGATATAAAAACACCCAGAATTCGCCCCAAAAATAACATTTATACCAATGGATTTCGAGATGCAGCGTGTCGGACAAAGGAGTAATTCCCCGGAAACATAGCTAACCGTATGTTATTAACACAGTGGCTGGGGTGAATGAATACTGCCAGCAAGCGGCAACTTGAAAGACGACAGGGACATTCCTAATAACCTTTTCATTACATTTTCCATCGTCATAATGATTAATAGGTGCTCCATGAATGACAATATCTCTTTGCTGCATGGCGGTTATCGTAGCCGAAGTAACACGACTCGTATCACTACCAAAGATAAAATGCAGCCTTCTTTATTGGATAAACTCACCGATAATGAACCAGGCAAAAAACAAGAGAGCATCAACAACTACCTATTGTCACACAGTGCATTGCGTAAAAATGTCCTGAGAGATTTACAGTGGTTGCTCAATAGTATTAATAGTGAATCAGAGCAAGACCTCACTCCATTTCCTGAAATTTACAGATCCGTTTATAACTTTGGCCTGATTCCTTTGGCGGGAAGATGTACCTCAGAAATAGAGTGGGAAGATATACAGCATAGAATCATGACCACTATCCACATATTCGAACCACGCATCATTCCTGATGGACTCGAAGTGAACTGCATGACTGATAAAAATGCGCTGATTTTATACAACACCTTACCCATAGAGATAAAAGGTTTTTTGTGGTGCGTCCCTTGGCCACTTGAATTTCTATTCTATAGCGATATCGATCTGGAAAACGGTTATTTCACACTAAAAGAAGCCAGTTAATGTCAAGGTAAAAAGCTGGCATTAAGGGGGGAGCATGGACAGTAAACTGCTTGAATATTATAACCGCGAATTGGTATACCTACGTGAAATGGGTAAAGAGTTTGCCGAACGTTACCCTAAAGTTGCCAATCGTCTGGGTATGCATGGTATCGATGTTGCAGATCCCTATGTTGAACGACTGATGGAAGGGTTCGCTTTTCTGACATCCCGCATTCAATTGAAAATGGATGCTGAGTTCCCACGTTTTTCTGAGCAATTGCTGGAGATGCTATATCCTAATTATCTGTCTCCGACACCTTCAATGGCAATTGTCGAACTCCAGCCTGACACCAGCAAGGGAGACATCAGTCACGGATTTTTAGTACCACGCGGAATGCTCATGCACTGCCAAACCTTAAAAAAGGATGGCATTACTTTTCAATATGCTACAACACAGAATGTTGTCTTACAGCCCTTGCATCTGAAAAATGTTGAGCTTGGCAAAATCCCCGCCAATCTTCCACTGGTAGCATTAAACCTTAACCAACATGGTGCCGTCAGTGCATTACGCATACATTTTAGCTGCAAGGAGAAATTTTTCCTCAATGAGTTAAATCTCAGCAAATTAGTGTTTTTTCTTTCAGGGCCAGATATTCAGTCTCAACAATTACTGGAACTGATTATGGAGCACTCTGTTGGCATTGTGTGCCGGACTCTCGGTAATCAGCCCCAATATCAAGTCTTACCTGATATTTCCCCACATCATGAAGGATTTGATGATGATCAATCGTTGTTCCCTAACGATCCGCGTAATTTCAGTGGGTATCGACAACTTCAGGAATATTTTGCATTTCCAGCACGTTTTCAATTCTTCAGTATCAGTGGCATGGACTCTTTACTGAAACAAACAACAGAAAAGAGTGAGTTTGAGCTGATCTTACTTTTAAATAAAGCTGATCACGATCTGGAAAGTCTGGTGGATATTTCTTACCTGACTCTAAACTGTACACCTGTAATTAATTTATTTCCCAAAGTCACTGAACGTATCACCGTAAAAGAAAGCAGCAATGAATATCATTTAGTTGTCGATAACTCACGCCCCCTGGATTACGAAATTTTTTCGGTACAACGCCTGCACGGTACTGATATCAAAAACAAAGAGACGCAAATATTCAGGCCCTTCTGGTCTACTTTCAGCAATGACAAGGGCAATTATGGTGCTTATTTTTCTTTGCACCGTGATCTCCGCGTCTTATCTGAAAATGCCCATCATTATGGAACGCGATCCAGCTATATCGGCACAGAAGCGTTTGTCTCCATCGTTGATGAACAACACTCTCCGTGGCCTAATCAACTAAAATTCCTGACTGCTGATGTTATGTGCACTAACCGTGATTTATCTACAATGCTGCGTCAGCAAGACCTCGACAATTTTGCCATGCTGGATTCTATCCCCATCGACAAAATTGTATTTCTCAAAAGACCTACTATCCCGCATCCTGCTTTGGCACAAGGTTCCACCCCTTGGAAATTAATCAGTCAACTTCAACTTAATTATTTGAATTTTATGGATAAAGATGATGAACAGGGAACTCAGTCATTACGGCAATTACTGAGCCTGTACGCTAATCTGGCAGAACCTGCCATCGTCCGCCAGATTAATGGCATTCGCCACTGTTCATTAAAAACGGTCTACCGACGGGTTCCTGAACCCGGGCCGATAATGTTTGCCCGTGGAGTCAACATCAGGCTTGAAGTGAATGAACAGGAATTTGCAGGAACCACTCCTTGGCTGCTGGGCAGTGTACTGGATAAACTATTCTCGCATCTGGTCACCATGAATTCATTTACCGAAATGACTCTGTACAGCCAACAACGCGGGGATATCGGTTTTTGGCCTGCCCGTATGGGTAACAAAAAATTGATATAAAAGTGAATATGAATCAAACAAACCCGATTTCCATTCATCGTATATGCCGCCTGCCAGAAGATTTTTGGCAGAAACTCATGCAGGCACCGTGGCAATTCGATTTATTTCAGACATTACGCCGTATAGATGCTCAAGCCGGAGAATATTACATGCTCGGTTCCGCCCCGTTACCGAAATATGACCTCCTGCGGTTAGGGCAAAAACCCTCCATGATTTTCGCGCCATCGACTATTTCTGAAGTCAGGCAGAGAGAAAATTCAAAACTGTATGACATCCTGATTTACAGTTTTGGATTGTTCGGTCCCAATGGTCCCATGCCATTACATATCACAGAATACGCCTATGCGCGGCAGTATAATTATCAAGATCCTACTCTGAGCATATTTATCAATTTATTTCACCATAGACTGATATTACTGTTCTATAGAGCCTGGGCTAATGCCCAACCAACCGTTTCACTTGATCGGCAGGATAATCAACGTTTTTGCCATTATCTGGCCTGTCTGGTGGGGATGGGATTACCCGCCCAAAAGAGTCCCGACACAATTAGTGACCATGCCCGCTATTCGTTATCTGGTCATCTATCCCGCCAAGGACACAGTGCGGAAGGACTGGAAAAAATACTGTTCAGTTACTTCGGCATTCCATTAAAAATTAATCAAAATATTCCTCAATGGCTGCAAATCGAAACACAGGATCAAGCTCAATTAAAAGCAGGACGCAATATACCTCGCTTGGGGCACTCCGCCTTTTTAGGAATTGCACTATATGATGTTCAACATAAATTTCGCATTGAATTAGGCCCATTAAGAATGGCTGAATATGAAACATTCCTTCCCGGAGAACCTAAATCACAACAATTGAGTGACTGGATTCATCAATATCTGGGGATCGAATATGCCTGGGATATTCAATTGATACTCCATCAGTCAGATATAAAAGGAATTCATCTATCAGAACCGATAAAGTTGGGTCTGAACAGTTGGCTTGGCAAAATTGAACACCCTACCCACCGTGGCGATTTACTCTATACCCAATAAGTTCTGCATACCCAGTCAGTTTTAATTTACTGTTTATACCCAACGTCTTCACAAGCGCCATTCCTGCCAATTTAGTGGCTTACGATGTAATTACTATACACAATGGATTTCAAGTTGCATCGCGACGGCAAGAGAGCAAATCCCCGGGAGCATAGATAACTATGTGACCGGGGTGAGCGAGCGCCGCCAACAAAGAGGCAGTTTGAAAAACGAAGTGTATAAAAGGTAATTACAGCATCACGAATAACGATAGCACTACGGATGATACTCTATGTCAGAAATCAATCGTTCTGTACTCTTTAGTAAACTCAATCGCGTTCTGTTCACTTCTTTGGAGAGTGCTACCAGCTTTTGTAAATTACGTGGTAATCCTTATGTCGAATTAGTTCACTGGTTACATCAACTTATGCAGCAACAAAACAGTGACTTACAGCAAATCATCCATCATTTTGCGTTAGATGAACCCACACTGACTAAAGACATTGTTGCGGCGCTAGATCGCTTACCACGTGGAGCCAGCGCTATTTCTGATCTTTCAGAGCATATTGATAATTCGGTAGAACGCGCCTGGACATACTGCTCACTAAAATTTGGTGTTGATAAAATTCGCAGTGCATATTTGTTAATCGGTATATTAAAAACATTTAATTTACGCAATGTACTAAAAACCATTTCAACCCAATTTGACCGTATTAATGCAGATACCTTACTCGACAACTTCAATGAAATTTGCAGTCACAGCGATGAGGCCCAAGAAAGTACCCTGCTCTCAGAAAACAGTACCCAGCCCGCAGCCCAACAGACAGCGACACATTCCGCATTACAACTATATGGACAAGAATTGACAGCCCGTGCGCGCAACGGTGAAATTGATCCTGTATCAGGACGTGATGAAGAAATCCGCCAGATTGTTGATATCCTGATGCGCCGCCGTCAAAACAACCCGCTACTCACTGGCGAGGCTGGCGTTGGAAAAACCGCAGTTATTGAAGGACTGGCGTTAAAAATTATTGCAGGAGAGGTTCCCCCGCCTTTGCGCAATGTCCAGCTCTGGTTATTGGACATAGGGATGTTACAGGCCGGCGCTGGCGTCAAAGGAGAATTTGAATCTCGTTTACGTAAAGTGATTGATGAAGTGCAATCCAGTCCTATCCCGATAATTCTATTTATTGATGAAATTCACACCTTGATTGGCGCAGGCGGACAACAAGGAACCGGAGATGCTGCGAATTTGTTGAAACCCGCTCTGGCACGTGGTCTATTGCGCACTCTGGGCGCCACTACCTGGTCTGAATACAAAAAATATATCGAGAAAGATCCTGCCCTGACCCGCCGTTTTCAAGTTGTCCAAGTTCATGAACCCGATGAAACCAAAGCATTGTTGATGCTACGCAGTCTGGTCAATGTGCTGGAACAGCATCACCATGTGCTCTTGCTGGATGAAGCCGTCGAAGCTGCCGTACGGCTTTCACATCGCTATATCCCGGCTCGTCAATTGCCGGACAAGGCAATAGCGCTGCTTGATACCGCCTGTGCCAGAGTTGCAGTCAGCCAACATGCAGAGCCACCGCAACTGGAAAATTGTCGCCACCAGATAGATGCTTTGAAGATTGAACTGGAAATCACCAAACGGGAATCCAAGCTGGGCGTCAGTGATACAAAACGTTCAGAAATTATTCTGGATGAACTATCAACGCTGGAAGAACAAAAAACCCGGTTACAAGAGCGTTGGGAACAGGAACTTTCCTTGATCGATAATATTATTTCCTTGAGAACTCAATTAAATAAGGAACAGCATGACAATGCCGAAAAAAAGTACATCGAGCTGTCAGAATTACAAGGACAATTAAAAGTATTGCAGGGAGAAGAACCCCTTATTTTTGCTGCCGTAGACAACAATGTTGTTTCTTCGGTAGTTTCAGACTGGACAGGCATTCCTCTCAACCGCATGGTAAAAGACGAAATTGACGCAGTATTGCAATTGTCTGGCACACTCAGCCAACGTGTCATCGGTCAGTATCATGGATTAGAATTAATCGCAAAACGGGTACGAACCTCACGTGCAAAACTGGATGATCCCAATAAACCGGTTGGTGTTTTCATGCTATGCGGCCCATCCGGGGTCGGTAAAACTGAAACAGCGCTTGCCCTCGCTGAGATTCTGTATGGTGGAGAACAAAACCTGATCACCATCAATATGAGTGAATTTCAGGA
Organism: Xenorhabdus sp. Sc-CR9; assembly: GCF_963897815.1. NCBI lineage: Bacteria > Pseudomonadati > Pseudomonadota > Gammaproteobacteria > Enterobacterales > Morganellaceae > Xenorhabdus > Xenorhabdus sp. Sc-CR9. The sequence continues at coordinate 851 of NZ_CAWQTY010000205.1, read as the reverse complement.
AGCACATACCGTATCCACCCTGAAAGGCGCTCCTCCCGGCTATGTTGGTTACGGTGAAGGCGGTGTATTGACCGAAGCTGTCCGACGCCGGCCTTACAGTGTCGTTCTGTTGGATGAAATAGAAAAAGCCCATCCTGATGTCCATGAGATTTTCTTTCAGGTCTTCGATAAGGGCTGGATGGAAGATGGAGAAGGTCGTCACATTGATTTCCGGAATACGATTATTATCCTGACATCCAATGTAGGTGCTGATCTGGTCAGTTCACTCTGCACTCAGGAAGAGGCCATGCCAGAACCAGAAAAACTCAGCACTGCATTGCGCAGGCCATTATTGAACATATTTCCTGCGGCTCTGTTGGGGCGTTTACTGGTTATTCCTTACTATCCATTAAGTCACGAAGTGATGACAAAAATTGTCTACCTGCAATTGGAAAGGATTCAAAAACGTTTGTCAGAAAATCATGGCATCACAGCAACATTTGATGATGCCATGGTAGAACACATCGTCAACCGCTGCACCGAAATTGAATCGGGCGGGCGCATGGTTGATGCTATCCTGACAAATACCCTACTGCCACAAATCAGCCAGCAACTGCTTTTTGCCTCCGCCCGTGATAAACAATATCGCCAATTGAAAGTATTTCTTGACCAAGGTGAATTTCAATTTGAGTTTATGGATTAGATTTGTGCATTTCCAGAATATTTAAGAAATGTCTAGATAGCATCGTCATGAAATACTCAACCAAAGAGCAAGGCAGCGGATTTGGACTGCGGCAAGAAACGATGCACTGTTTTTGGCGTAACGGGTCGCTATACCACGCCAGCGCTTCAAATGGAGAAAAGCGTTTTCA
>NZ_CAWQTY010000204.1:0-20662 GCF_963897815.1 Xenorhabdus sp. Sc-CR9 | reverse complement strand
AATCTGATATCTTTCTGTTTCGGTCAGTTGTGTATAGGCCATAGTGCATTTTCCTTTGGCGAGAAAGATGCCTACTATAGCAACTGACCGCCTTTCTTAGAAATTGCACTTATGATGCGAATCCAAGACTCATTCATTTTCTTCAATGATAAACAATACTTTCATTTATTATGCAATAAAAACACTTAATTAAAAATAAACACTATATCGTTTAGCTTGAGTTTACACAAATTCATATATCTTACCTAATAACAATTATTGTTAATAATAGAAATTGCAATTTTCACCAAACCATAAACAAGGGATTTTATAATTATTCATATAGTTATGAATAAACTCTTGTTTTAAAAAATCATCTTTTATAAAATTGGTTAATTAATAATGAACAGAAAACCTTCATTTTTATTTATCGTTTTAGTTACTTTTTTGTCCATGGGGGGATTGATTTCGACTGATATTTTCCTACCTGCCCTAAGTGAAATGGGTGATTATTATCATGTTAACAAATCTAATATACAAAGCGCAATAGCCATTTTTTTATTTGGAATAGCCTTCTCTCAACTGATTTACGGGCCATTAAGTGATTGTCTTGGGAGAAAAAAAGTACTTATTTCTGGTATGATAATATGGTTGATTTCAACTGTTGGTATTTTTTATAGTACATATATCAGTGAGTTATTAATATTACGCTTATTTCAGGGCTTAGGTGCTTGTGCGGGTATTACATTAGGCCGCGCCATTATTAATGATTTAATGAAAAAAGAAGAAGCTGCCCATTTATACCTCATCATCTTTCCTTTCGTGGGCATGTCTCCCGCTATAGCGCCAATGATTGGCGGTGTATTAACTGAACTCTATGGTTGGAAAGCTTGTTTCCTGTTTCTTACCTTATTTATAACAGCCACACTTATACTATGTGTGTTAGTATTGGAAGAATCTCTACCCCCAGAAAAGCGGCAAAAACTCAATCCAAAAAGTGTCGCCACTAACATTTATTATGTATTGGTAAATAGGAAATTTCTTTATTATTCTGCTATACCTTGCTTTGCTTATGCGACCTATTTTTCCTATTTAGTAGAATCACCATTTATTCTTACTATTATGGGATTACCAGAAAAGTATGTTGGCTATACCTATATTCTTCTTTCTCTTAGTTATGTATCTGGCAACCTTATCGCTAAAAAATTAACGCATAAAAAAGGAATAGAAAATACCATTTTATATGGTTATATCTTATTTACCATTGGAGGACTTTCATTCGCTATACAGATGTTATTTAATCCTGATCCCTTATTTTCATCTATGTTAACAATATCAGTATTAACCTTCGGAAATGGTTTTTTACTGCCATTGGGTACAGCATCAGCTATTGCCACTCATAACCAATTAGCTGGAACAGCTTCAGGTGTAATGGGTACTTTGCAATTAGGAAGTGCAGCAATAACATCATTATTTATTGGTTATCTATCCCACCATGAACCTAAAACCGTCGCGATTATCATCGCAACTTTTTCACTCATCGGTAGCGTTATTTATCTGATTGGATACCAGAATAAAAAAGTAATCATAGAAACTAAATAGGAATAAATTAAATGGTCAATAATATTGATGTTACACTACGTGATGGTGGATATCTAAATAATTTTAACTTTACAACAGAATATGCCATAAGACATGTTAAGGCATTAGTCAAAAGTAGAATAGAGTGGATCGAAATTGGTTATCGTAACGGCTCTTTTAAACCTATACCTAATATTGGCTTGGCAGGTTTATCACCTGATAGCTATATTCAGAATATTCATAAAGCCGTTCCTGAAGCAAGATTGGTTATTATTGCTCACTCACACAATATCAATTCTGATGATATCCTCGCGCTGAAAGAAAACGGCATTAGTTTGCTTAGATTATGTATCAAGGCTGATGACCCACAGCTATGTTTGAAATTATGCGAGACTGCTCGAGCTATCGGAATGGCAGTGAGTATTAACTTTACACGAGTGAGTCAGCTTTCTATCAGTAAAATTATTGAAGTTACCAAACAATGTGAACAAGCCGGTGCTAATATTATTTACTTGGCAGATTCAAACGGTAGTTTGTTCCCTGAACAAGTATCAAAATTGGTTTATAAATTAAAGGCCACCACACAATTACCAGTGGGATTCCATCCTCACGATAACTTGAGCCTTGCTATGGCAAACAGCATTGAAGCAATAAAAGCAGGCGCTCATTTCATTGATAGTTCTTTGTTAGGAATAGGAAAAGGAGCAGGTAATCTCAATATAGAAAGCTGGCTATCATTTCTTAACTTCAGCCAGAATAACAAGCAATATGATCTTGGACAAATACTCACCCAACTCGATGATTTCCAATCCCACCATTCTTTCATTGCTGCCAAACACAATCTTATAGACATATTGATGGGCATATACAACCTAAATGTAGATAACAAAACTACTCTTGAAGAAGGGTTACCACTCGGTGTTAACCATGTGTTCCGTATCATAAAATCTCTACAAGAAGCAACGACATGACACAGAACAATAATAATACAATGTATCCCAATCCTGAAGCGGTCATTCTCGCACCTGTGATGCCACTTTGGGATCATGGAGATTTCTGTACTCCATTATTCTCGTTGTTACAGAAAATGGGATATCAGGTGTCTATTATCGATACACTAGCCTTAATAAACTCAATTGAACCTGAACATGCCATAAATACTATTGAGTCTGAACTCAACCGGCGTTTCACCCAACCTTATCTACTTGTCGGGTTTGCGATGTCCGGTACGTTAGTGCAGTTGCTTGCACCACGTCTGAAAAAACTCATGGGGGTAATCTCAATCAGTGGCCCTGGATATACCGATTCATTACTGGCCAATAAGCTAAAACAATTAATAGATCTCCTGAACAAAAATCAATTGGATGAAGCAATTTCATTGTTATATGACTTTGTTGTTCCTGAAGATGGGATGCCACATGCCCAAATACCCTCTATACCTGACCATTTAAGAAGTACTGCCCGAAAGCGCATGCTGACAGGATTCTCACTACTGCTACAACTGGATGCCAGGACAACATTATGTAAATACAAAGGAAAATTTCTAAGCATAATTGGCGGATGTTCACAGTTGGCTACAGTAAGTAATCAGGTAGTCCGCACTCATCCTACACACTGTTTTATTATCGTGGAGGGAGCAGGAATGCGGCTTTGGGAAGATAATCCTGTATTTACTAACAATATAATTAATAATTGGCTCTGAATCTTATGAATAAAAAAATTCTTGTTTTACCCGGAGATGGCATTGGTCAGGAGGTATGCGATGCTGCCCTCCCCATTTTTCAAGCTCTAAACCTTCCTGTGACATTAACAATGGGAGATATCGGTTGGACATGTTGGGAAAAAGAAGGTAATCCAGTACCTGCAAGTACTTGGAGAAAAATAGCCTCTGTAGATGCCGTGTTACTCGGTTCTATTACCAGCAAAGGTAAAGAAGAAGCGTTACAAGCGTTGCCAGTACATCTGCGTGAAAAAGCGGGAAATTATGTGTCACCGGTTATCCAATTACGTCAGCACTTGGGATTATACGCAAATATCCGGCCAGTTCGTTATGTGGAAGGGGATCGTAAACCTTTTCGCTGTTGTGTTATCAGGGAAAACACCGAAGGACTCTATGCGGGGTTCGATTTCAGAGGAATTACTGCTACTACTGCGATCTGGTTACAGCATCCAAATATAGATAAATATGGCCCTGATGAGGCTGTATGGTCAGTTCGTTTACAAACTCGTTTTGGTTTGGAACGCTTGTTTATCACTGCATTTGAATATGCAAAGCAAAATAACTATATCCGTGTAACATTTGCTGATAAACCAAATGTAATGCGGGAAAGCGGGCATTTTGCAAAAGGTATTTTCGATACTATTGCTGCACGTTACCCTGAGATAAAAGCAGATATCCACAATGTGGATGCCGTGGCTTTATGGCTGGTAAAAAAACCTCATGAATTTGGTGTCATTGTTGCTGAGAATATGTTTGGTGATATTTTGTCTGATTTGGCAGCTGGTGTTATGGGCGGACTTGGTTTAGCACCTAGCGCTAATATTGGCTGTGATATTGCCTATTTTGAACCTGTACACGGCAGCGCACCTAGCATGGCAGGGAAAAATAAAGCCAATCCGGCAGCGATGTTTTACACAATAGCATTATTATTGGAACACCTAGGCTTTATTGATGAAGCGCAACAGATTAACCATGCGGTAGATAATGTAATACGTGAAGGGCGAACGGTTACTTATGATCTGGGAGGAAGTGCAACAACTCAACAGATGGCACAGGCTATTATTAGTACTTTAAATAAAAAACATACTAACTATTCTGCGTCAATTATTACTGTTGGTGATGAACTACTAAATGGTAAATGCCCTAATACAAATCTTCAGGAGATTAGTAAATATCTCACGGTTCAGGGATATAAAGTGAAACAACATCAGGTTTGTGCTGATGATATTAACCAAATCGCTACTTCGGTGATTCGCCGATTAGGGCAGGATGCTCTCATCGTCGTATGTGGTGGTCTTGGCCCGACAGCAGATGATAAAACCCGCGAAGCGATAGTGAGAATAACTGGCAATCCTTTGGAAATACGCGACAACGTCTGGGTGGAAATACAGAAGCAATTGGAAAAACTGGGGGTATATTGCGATCCTTCAAATCAACGCCAAGCCATGATGCCGCCCAATACAGAAGTTATTCCTAATATGACAGGCACAGCATCTGGTTTCAGCCTTAATGTTGATGGTAGCAAAATAGTTTTATTATCAGGTTCACCATCCCAGATGCGGTTAATGTTGTCAGAAAAGCACCCTGTTTCTCCGGTAACCAATATGAAGGAACATAGCTACCACTGGACGCTAATCAGCATTAGTGAAAGTAAAGTAGGTGTGATGGTGGACAAATTCTTTAATGGCATCGAATGCAATATTCATTATTTATGGAAAGCACCTTATGTAATAGTACAAATTCTTACTCCGGCTGATTTTCCTCTTTCCACACAGAAAATAGCTGATTTTGAATCTATGTTTGAAGGCAAATTGGTCAGCAATTGCCAGATGACTGCTCTGGAAAAACTCAGTGAACAATATCGTATTGACTGGCATACAGATGACGATGAATTAAGTACATATCTACACACAGCGCTATACAAAAAACTCCCAATCAATCCCTTATCAAAATCTCTTTTAGTGAATATAACCACTTTTCCATCTATCAGTGAATTTTTATCTGGTGAAGAGATGATTGGACAGATGACTCTGACAACCATAGATAATGAAGGGCAGCAACATGCTATGGATTTTCCATGCAATAAGCTGCTACTGAAACAATCTATACCTGAATATGCCGCCTGGAGTGTCCTGTGCGCACGTGCATCCAAAAAAGAGGAAATGTAATGCAATTTGAACAAATCAAAGCGCATTTAATGCAGCTTGATAGTGCTGCCATATCAGATGCAATGGATAGTTTATATATTTCTGCTGGGTTGGCTGGAATTGTGCCCCGTAATGCCGGAACTAAAATAGCAGGCCCCGCATTTACTGTACGCTATGAACCCATCATTCCCGAACAAGGTAATTTTCTGAATGCTGGAAACTATATTGATGAAGTCCCTACTGGATCTATAATTGTAGTTGATAATCAGGGTCGTATTGATTGTACAAGTTGGGGCAATATATTAACTTTTAAAGCGATACAAAAAGGAATTGCAGGTTCTATCATTTATGGATCAGTCAGAGACTTGTCTGAAGTTCGCAGATTAGCATATCCCTTATTCTCAACTGGGATTTATATGGTATCAGGAAAGAATCGAACCCAGATAGCTGCAACACAGTGCACTCTGAATATTGGTGGTGTAGAGGTATCGCCAGAAGACTGGGTTTTTGCGGACGATAATGGTGCGCTAGTGATTCCAAAGCAGCATTTGCTTACGGTTATTGAGCGTGCAGGAAATGTTGATAAAACTGAACAGGCTATTATTGAAGCTATAACTAACGGAGAAGATCTAGTTACCGCCCGTGAAAAACTGGGGTATGCCGTACCTTGGAAACCTGTATTATGAATCAGTTGTTTATAGAATACTGGGAGAAAAAACTTCGTTTTCTTGATGTACATTATCATGCTCGCCCCGATAGTTATATTCGACGGTACAATGTACTTGAAGCAGGGAGGGAATACTCTCGACAAGGTGGTGGAGTGGTACTTAAAAACCACTTGGGGAGTGTTGCAGCTTTGTCGTCACTGGCACAAGAAAAAGAACTTCCGGTTTTTGGCTCGGTAGTATTGAACTCTGCGGCTGGAGGGCTGGCGATTAACCCCATTATTCAGTCACTGAGCCAATATCAGTTCCATCATGCTCCACGGTTGTTGGTTCATCTGCCAACCATTGTTCCGACAGAGCATAAAAGTGTAATGAAACGTGCTTGGGCAAATGCTTCTGCGAAGACTTTAGCTCAGCAACCTTTGTCTGTTGTTGATAGCAATGGGCAGTTGCATCACGAAATCCATGAGTTAATTCGTTTTGCACAGCAACATAATGTTGTTCTGTCATCCGGCCATGCTTCAAGTTATGAAGTTATGCAACTCATTGATGCTATTACCGCTGAGGGGGGATGTAAGTTCATGCTAAACCAACCTGCCAGCCCTATGACCAGATTAAAAGCAAAAGACCTTAAAGCATTAGGTAAACACGACTGGCTTTACGTGGAGCAGACAGCATTAACCGTTTATCTTGGTTATCAGACAACTGAGGATTTTTTTGAAGTATTATCAGAAGTGAATAATGTTGTCTACAGTTCTGACCTTGGACAGCCCGTTCAGCCTGATGTTGAACAGTGGCTGAGTGATAGTGAGTGTTGGTTTAGATCCGCTGGATTGAGTGGTGTTCGTATTCGGGATATTACCTTGCTTAATCCACTGTATATGTTAGCTCCAAACAAAACTACATCTGAACTTTCGGGAATCTACTGTGCTTAGTCGGACTTTTCATGGCAAACAACTGTTCATTTATCATCCTTAACTTCTTAATATCTTATTGGAATTAATAGTAAAAAACCGATCATACTCTATAGGTTCTAAGATGCAGCACAACGGCAAGGGAATGACAAATTCGTCGGGAACGAATTTGCCCAGCCAAAGGCTGGCCTCCGGTGAAAGGCAGGAGTCTTTCATTAATCCCCGGAAGCATAGCTGACTATGTGACCGGGGGTGAGTGAGTGTGCAGACAACAAAACTACAACTCAAAAAATGAAAGGCATAGTTATAGGATAAAAACTTTCAATCTTCAGGCAATAGTGTCTGATTATTGCGAGCTAACCATAAGGCAAGAGCTTTAAGTGAATCCGGTGTAAATTCATCACAACGGGCGGTAATTTCTTCCGGTGTTAACCAATAAACAGCCGTGACTTCTTCTTCCTGTAGTGCAAACGGCCCATGACTGACACAACTGAACAACCCTCCCCATGTCCGGCAAGTGCTCTCTTCATAGTAAAAAACACCATGCTCGGCAAAGGGAACTCCGGCAATCCCCAGTTCTTCTTCTGCTTCCCGACGAGCAGCATCGAGCATATTTTCTCCCGCTATTACGACACCACCTGCCGTTGCGTCTAATTTACCCGGGTAAAAGTCTTTCGTTTCTGTACGATTCTGGACTAAAATTTTGCCCATACTATCATGCACAACAATGTAAGTAGCACGATGTCTCAGGTTTTGCGCTCTCATTTGTTGGCGGGTTGCCTGTGCAATCACTTCATTATTTTCATTGACGATATCAACCCACTCAATACTTACTGATTTTTCTTGCTCCATCCTAAAAACCTTTAATAAACGATTTGCATGCCAGTTTTTACTGTATGCCTCAGTTGACGAGGCCTAAAAATCATAACTTAATAAAACAAAATCAGTAACACTGATACAAGAAACTTATAACATCTTACGGATAAACAGTGGTAATGTAACATAGTTATATTTAACAGTGAGTTATTATTACTGGAGGTTATATGATAGATCTGTATTATGCTCCCACTCCCAACGGCTATAAAATTACGCTATTTCTTGAAGAAGTCGGCCTACCTTACACTATCCACCCCATCAATATCAGTACAGGCGAACAATTTAAATCTGAATTTCTTGCCATTGCCCCCAATAACAAGATCCCCGCTATTGTCGATCATCAACCCGAAGATGGTGGAAAAGCCATTTCTGTCTTTGAATCCGGTGCCATTTTACTTTATCTGGCAAATAAAACAGGCCAGCTTTTAAGCAAGAATCCCCGGGAACATACAGAACAATTACAATGGCTGTTTTGGCAAGTTGCGGGATTTGGCCCAATGCTCGGGCAAAATCACCATTTCAATCGCTACGCCCCTGAAGTCGTACCTTACGCGATTAAACGCTATATGGAAGAGTCACAACGTTTATATAATGTGTTGAATACTCAACTGGAAAAAACGCCCTATTTGGGAGGAAGCGAATACAGCATCGCAGATATTGCTACTTATCCATGGGCGAAATGTCATGAGCACCAGAAAATTAATATAGGAAATTACCCCGCCGTCGAAAAGTGGCTTGATAAAATCAAGCAGCGGCCTGCTACACTAGCTGCTTACAATGACGCTTAAATGTAATCTATGCAAAAAATTCACTTAATGACAAAATTTTTCACCGTAAAACTTGATATTGATTACAGATAGCAGCATATTTCGCTGTCACTTAAGTCATCCCCTGCTATAGTCATATTGGCTATCTATTTTTGTCACAGGGGGTGGCTATGCGTATCTTAATTACGGGAGGAACGGGGTTGATTGGTCATCGCTTGACCTGTCAGCTACTTTCTCTCTCCCATTCCATCACCATTCTGAGTCGTTCACCACAAAAAGTGTACGCTCTGTTTTCCGATCTCGTTGAATGTTGGACAACGTTAAATGACCGACACGATCTGAATAGTTTTGATGCTGTGATTAATCTTGCTGGCGAACCTATCGTCAATAAGCGTTGGACTTCTAAGCAAAAAGAAAGAGTCTGTCAAAGTCGCTGGCAGATCACTGAACAGCTGAGTTCATTGATCAACAACAGTGAATCTCCTCCGTCTGTCTTTATTTCTGGTTCAGCTGTTGGTTATTATGGTGATCAGGGGCAATCAGTTGTTACCGAAAATGATCAGCCGCACGATGAATTTTCCCATCAACTTTGTGCACGCTGGGAGCAGCTTGCTTTGCAGGCGAAAAGTGATAAAACCCGTGTATGCCTGCTACGCACAGGTATTGTGCTGGCGAAAAAAGGCGGCGCACTGCAAAAAATGCTGCCAATGTTTCGCTTGGGATTAGGTGGTGCAATCGGTCATGGTAAACAATATATGCCGTGGATACACATTGAGGATATGGTCAATGCTATCTATTACCTGCTGGTCTCACCTGAGTTAGATGGTCCCTTCAATATAACATCACCTTATCCCATCCATAATGATCAATTCAGCGCCATACTGGCGAGTGTATTGCATCGCCCTGCTTTCGTTCGTGTCCCTGAATTTATGTTAAAAGCGATGATGGGGGAAGCCGCGACCTTAGTTTTAGGTGGGCAACAAGCCATACCCAAGAGGCTGGAAGAGGCAGGATTCGGCTTCCGTTATTTCCGGTTAGAAGAAGCCTTGCAAGATATATTAAAAGCAGAAACTAACGCCAACCAAATTTGAGAACTAAATCTGAATCACACGTTCAACTTTCTGGCTTATCTTTCAAGTTGCAGCTATTAAAGCTAAAGCTGCAACTTGAAATTCTATCAGGTCATATTCCTGTAGGTTTAGCACCCTGCCAACGCTTGAATAGATCCTCTGGTAGATCGATATCGAACTGATCAAGCACACGATTAACAGTCTGGTCGATGATGTCCTGAATACTCTCAGGACGATGATAAAATGCGGGAACAGGGGGCATAACCACCGCCCCGATTTCAGCCGCCTGCGTCATTAACCTTAAGTGGCCCAAATGAAGGGGAGTTTCCCTCACCCCCAATACCAATTTGCGGCCTTCTTTCAAGACAACATCAGCAGCACGGGTAATTAAGCCATCGGTATAACTATGCACAATGCCCGATAGAGTTTTGATGGAACAAGGCAAGATAACCATGCCCAATGTTTTAAATGATCCTGAGGAAATGGATGCGGCTATGTCCCGGTTATCATGTACTGAATCGGCCAAAGCCTGTACATCCCGTAAGGTATAGTCTGTCTCCAATGCCAATGTCTGCCGAGCCGATTGGCTGATCACCAAATGCGTTTCAATGCCTTCTACTGGCTGCAAAACTTGCAGTAGCCTGACACCATAAATCGCACCACTTGCTCCGGTCAGCCCGACAATCAATTTTTTCATTTTTTCCTCTGAAGTTCTGGGTATAACTGAGTGATAATAACGATATTATCCTTCATTATATATTTCCAGATCCTCAATTTCGTTCTGTCCGAGGACTTTAGTGGCATCATCTTTTCGCAATGTTTCCAGATAATCCAAGTAAATCTGGTCAATGTCTTTCGTTACATAGATACCATCAAATACAGAGCATTCGAATTTTTCGATATCCGGGTTTTCTTCCCGTACCGCTTGAATAAGATCTTGTAGGTCTTGATATATCAATGCATCAGCACCAATGAGCTGGCGAATTTCATCCACTTCCCGACCGTGAGCAATCAGTTCATTGGCATTCGGCATATCAATGCCATAGACATTAGGGAAACGAACTTCCGGAGCTGCCGAGGCAAAGTAAACTTTCTTGGCACCGGCTTCACGAGCCAGTTCTACAATCTGCTCTGAGGTTGTCCCGCGCACGATGGAATCATCTACCAACAAGATATTTTTACCACGGAATTCGGCACGATTGGCATTCAGCTTCCGACGAACGGATTTACGTCTCTCCTGCTGACCGGGCATGATAAAAGTGCGTCCTACGTAACGATTTTTGACAAATCCCTGACGGTAAGGTTTATCCAGAATATGAGCGATTTCCAGCGCAACGTCACACGATGTTTCCGGCACGGGGATAACAACGTCAATATGCAAGTCTTCCCATTCACGGGCAATTTTTTCACCCAGTTTCTTACCCATGCGCAACCGTGCGTTATATACCGAAACCTTGTCAATAAAGGAATCAGGACGGGCAAAGTAGACAAACTCGAAAATACAAGGCGTTAAGGAAGGATTTTCCGCACACTGGCGGGTAAATAACTGCCCATTCTCAGTGATATAAATTGCTTCACCTGAAGCTACGTCACGCAGAAATTCGAAGCCTAATGTATCTAATGCCACACTTTCCGATGCCACCATATATTCATTGCGACCATCTTTCAGTGTACGTTTCCCCAATACCAGAGGCCGGATGCCATGCGGATCACGAAAAGCGACCAATCCATGCCCGATAATCATGGCAACGCAAGCATATGCACCACGGATCTTTCTGTGCATTTCCGCTACTGCCGCGAAAATATCGTCAGGCCCTATCGGAAAATGCGGGAACTGACTTAATTCGTTAGCAAAGATATTCAACAGGATTTCAGAATCTGAGGTGGTATTGACATGACGGCGGGCATTTTCAAACAGCATTTTTTTCAATTCATGTGCGTTTGTCAGATTACCGTTATGTGCCAGCGTGATACCAAAAGGAGAGTTAACATAAAAAGGTTGCGCTTCTGATGCACTCGAACTGCCCGCTGTTGGATAACGGACATGACCGATCCCGATTGTTCCCTGTAAACGCAACATATGCCGTGTTTCAAACACATCTTTGACCAAACCATTGGCCTTGCGTAAACGGAATTCATTGTTACTATCAATAGTCGCAATGCCTGCCGCATCTTGCCCACGGTGCTGAAGCACCGTCAATGCATCATAAATCGACTGGTTGGCCGGTGTAAAACCGACGATACCGACAATACCGCACATGTAGTCTTTCCTCATCAGCCAAGCGGAGAGGCGTTATCTCTCCGGCAGGAAACTCGACGCGTTTTGCAGGTAGTCAAAAAACCACCTGATAATTTGACTGAACTGTGGGATTAGCTGTGATTGTTGCCAATCCTGACTATTAGGAAGTGGCGTGAAAGAATCTGCAACAAACAAAATGGCAGACACAATCAATACACCTCGCAATGCCCCAAAACAGATCCCAAGAACCCGATCAGTACCTGACAGGCCAGTTCGCTGTACAAGTGAACCAATTACATAGTTTACTACCGCGCCGACAATCAGCGTTGCAATAAACAAAATAGCAATCGCTACTCCATTACGCACCAGATCGTCTTCAAGGCGGGTGAAATATTCCGCCAAGTAAGTATAGAAGTGGCTTGCAACAAAGAAAGCACATCCCCAGGTTACTAAGGAAAGCGCTTCGCGAACAAAACCACGGATCAGGCTAACCAGTGCCGAAAAACCAATGATGGCAATAATTGTATAATCAATCCAGACCATATTTTAACCTAAAATAGGCTCCCGGCATTCAAGTCGGGCGCATTCTAACAGAAAACGAAAACGTTTGCGTAGTAGATTTATCAATCTATTAAAAATAATTTATTGTATCTTTACGGGAAGCTTTTCGCTCCCCGTGGCATTCCAATCCGATTATGGCTGGTAATTCTTTATTTGCCCCTGTAATCCCGTTAACTCCTTTAATTCGGACAAAATAGATTCAAGTTTCTGCCTTGACACATTGGGACCTACATAAATCCGTGTCAGCTGCCCCTGAACTGGAGAAGAAGGAATTGTGTATATCTGATGCCCCGAAAGACGTAGCCTTGCCACTATTTCGTTCACTTTGTCCGCATTTTTCAATGCGCCAAGCTGAACAACATAGGCCATTGCCAGCGGGGCCTTCTCTACTGGCTTCGGCTTAATTTCTGGTTTGTTTTCAGGACGCGGTTCAGGTTTAGGCTGTGGTTTGGTTTCTACTTTCTGCTGAACCGGTGGCTCAGCGTTCACCGTCCCTTTACGCTCTTGCGGGATAGCCACAGGAGGCGGTGTCATCGGCGCTGTCTCTGAAGATAAAGAGTCAGAAAGTATTTCTGCATCTAACTGTTGCTGCTGTTCTTGTATTTGCATTGCTTCCGCTGCGCCCTCCGGTGGTGTGGACGGCATATTCTGTGGCAGCGGTGGAATCGAATCAATATTCTCTTCGTCTCCGAGTTTCGGCACCAATGGGATAGAAGCAAACTGGTCTTCGTTATATTTCTTATCACCATCAAATATCATGGGCAATACAATCACGCCCAATGCTACCAGAACGACTGCTCCAACCAAGCGATTTTGAAATTTACTTGCCACGTCCCTTTTCCTCCTCCAGAGCCTCCATAACATGAGCAACGGTATGGAAAGAACCACAGACGACAATGACATCTTGCTCTGATGCATCTTCCATTGCCTGCTGCCATGCTTTCCCCACTTCTGCAAATGTCCGTGGGTGTGCAAGGTGCCCGGCTAATACCTCAGCTTCTGCCCCCCGCAATTCATACAGTGATGCGCAGTACCACTCGTCAATTTGTTGAGAAAGGCAAGCCAGTGTACCGGCAATATCTTTGTCTGACAGCATACCAACCACACCACGAATTTTACGGTTTGACGAACGGGGCAACTCTGCCAGTTTCTGTACTAAATACCCCGCGGCATGGGGATTATGTGCGACATCCAGAATAACCAGTGGATTTTCTCTGATAATTTGGAAACGTCCGGGTAACTGAGCGTTTTTCAATCCTGCGTGGATTGCTTTCTCATCAATGGCTCGGCTGACTTTATCGTCTTCCTGTAACAAGCAATGAATTACCCCCATTGCTGTCGAGGCATTTGCCAACGGTAAATTAGGTAAAGGTAGCTCATTGAATTGCTGATCATTGGTTAACCAGTTCCAGCTATTTATCTCCTGCGAGAATTGCCAGTCAACGCCACGACGAAAGAGCTTCGCGCCCAATTCATCAGCGACTTCAGCAATCGAATGTGGCATATCTGGCTCGCCCACTACCGCAAATCGTCCACGGCGGAAAATACCTGCTTTTTCACGACCTATGTGCTCACGATCAGCACCAAGCCAATCTGTATGATCCAGTGCAATGCTGGTGATTGCGGCAATATCTGCATCTACAATGTTGGTCGCATCCAGGCGCCCACCCAGACCAACCTCCAAAATCACGACATCGAGGTCCGCTTCCTTAAAAAGCTGTAAGGCCGCCAGCGTGCCATATTCAAAATAGGTCAGTGAAATATCACCACGCCGGGCTTCTATTTCCGCAAATACACGGCAGAAATCCTGCCCTGCCGGTTCCCTGCCCTGAATACGGACTCTTTCGGTATAGCGTACTAAATGCGGAGAGCTATATACGCCAACTTTAAGCCCTGCGGCCAGAAAAATGGATTCAAGGGTATGGCAAGTTGTCCCCTTGCCATTGGTACCTGACACCGTGATGACTTTTGGCGCTGGATTCAGCAAACCTAATTGTTTACCGAGCTTGCCCACGCGCTCAAGCCCCATATCAATGGCTTTGGTATGCAGGTTTTCCAGATAGGAAAGCCACGTCATCAATGGCGACGTGGCTTGAGGAGTTTGCAAAGTATCAGACATCTTCTTTATTAGTGTTGATGTTTATATCAGTTTCGACATCAGCAGGCTCAACAACGACTTCTACTGTTGGCTCCGCTTTTGTGCCTGGCTGTGGTTGGTGTGTCAACATTGCAATCAGGCTGGCAACTTTTTCACGCATTTCAGGACGGCGTACGATCATGTCAATAGCGCCTTTTTCCAGCAGGAATTCACTGCGCTGGAAACCTTCCGGCAATTTTTCACGAACTGTCTGCTCGATTACGCGAGGACCGGCAAAACCAATCAATGCCTTAGGTTCAGCGATATTAATATCACCGAGCATCCCCATACTTGCCGTTACACCACCCATTGTTGGGTTAGTCAAGATACAAATATAAGGCAGGCCCCGATCTTGCATTTTTGCCAACGCAGCACTGGTTTTTGCCATCTGCATCAGTGACATCAGGGCTTCCTGCATACGCGCGCCACCACTGGAAGCAAAACAGACAAACGGGCAGTTATCTTCCAGAGCCTGTTCAACCGCACGAACAAAACGTGCTCCAACGACAGAACCCATTGAACCACCCATAAAGCTAAACTCAAATGCACCCGCTACAACAGGCATTTCATGCAACGCACCTTTCATCACGATCAGTGCATCTTTTTCCTGTGTCTGCTTCTGAGCTGCAACCAGACGATCTTTGTACTTTTTGATATCGCGGAACTTCAAAATATCTTTAGGTTCCAGCTCACTGCCTAATTCCGTGCCGGTGCCTTCATCCAAAAATGTAGCCAGTCTCTGGCGGGCTGAAATGCGCATATGGTGGTCACATTTCGGACACACTTCAAGATTACGCTCTAATTCAGCACGATAAAGTACCTGACTACAACTATCGCATTTTGTCCAAACTCCTTCAGGTATACTGGCCTTACGAGTTTGCATTATTTTGCTTTTATTTAGAATCTTTTCAATCCAGCTCATTAATGAACCTTTCCGTCTGAATCTGGCTGATGCCAGCTTTTGTTTTACGTATCATTAAACCACAATGCTATTGCAGGGTGGATAAAAAACTGTTCAAACCTGTTAACAGTTACCTATTTACTATCTACTGCTTTTTTTGACGCCGCGCGACGATGACGCCAAATTTCTATGATGCCGGGCAGAATAGAAATAAAGATAATTGCAACAATCAATAGTTTCAGATTCTGCTGTATCACTGGCATATCACCGAATAAATAACCAGCATAAGTGAATAATAGCACCCAGATAAAGGCACCGATTATATTGTAAGCAGCAAAATGACGATAAGACATTTTTCCCATTCCTGCGACGAACGGCGCAAATGTTCTAATAATTGGCACAAACCGCGCCAAAATTATGGCTTTTCCACCGTGTTTTTCATAAAACTCATGAGTCTTGTCTAAATAACTGCGGCGGAATATTTTTGAATTCGGGTTGGCAAATAGTTTTTCACCAAAAATTCGCCCGATGGTATAGTTTATCGCATCACCAATTATGGCAGCAGTAATCATTAAGGCGACCATAATATGCACATTGAGATCATTTGAATCTAACGCAGATATCGCACCAGCCACAAACAGCAGGGAATCTCCCGGCAAAAACGGGGTAACTACCAGCCCTGTTTCACAGAAGATAATCAGGAATAAAATTCCATATACCCAATCACCATAGTTGGCAACCAACTCAGCTAAATGAGCATCGATATGTAAAATAAAATCGACAATGAATTTAGCAAAATCAACAAAATGAGTTAAAAACTCCATAATATTCCTCGTTATGCCCGAACATCCCTGTCACATTTTGAAACTGTCAGATTAAATCATTAGCCAGAAACTAAATCATTTTCCAGAAATAGTGGCCCCATAGTAGGTTCAGATAAACCAAAATGCGCGGGATAATCTACCGCCACTAAATACAGACCTTCAGCTTTGGCAGTTGCCGCCGCTTTTGTTCTGTCTTTCAGTGACAACAGCTCAGCCATCCATCCGATATTCTGATTACCACAACCAATCTCCAGCAAGCTGCCAACAATATTACGTACCATGTGATGAACAAAGGCATTCGCCTTAAGATCCACGACAATATAATGCCCGTGTCGGCTGACATTAATGTGCATCATATTGCGCCACGGTGAGTTGGACTGGCATTGCACCGCTCTGAAAGATGTAAAGTCATTTTCTCCCAATAAGCTTTGTGCGGCTGCATGCATTTTTTTCTCATCCAATGGATAGTGAAAATGCGTAACCCCCTTTGCCAGTACTGCCGGACGATAGCGATGGTTGAAAATCACATAGCGATAACGACGAGCTGTTGCACTGAAACGGGCATGAAACTCATCATCGACCGTTTTAATCCAGCGCACGGCAATATCCGGCGGCAAATGGGTATTAACCCCCATTGTCCATGCTGCATCTTTACGTTGTGCCGAAGTTTCAAAATGCACAACCTGCCCGGTTGCGTGTACCCCCGCATCCGTTCTGCCGGCACAGAAGACTGCAATAGGCTCATTCGCTACTTTCGATAAAGCCTTTTCCAAACATTCCTGTACGCTTTTCACTTCTTGCTGACGCTGCCAACCATAATATCGGCTGCCATCATATTCAATCCCCAGTGCAATTTTCACTTTCTTTGCCTCTGGCACAGACTGACTCAGCTCTGTATCAGACATCAGTAAAATTGCTCCTGCACCAGTTTTTCTGCGGTTTCAACCGCCATCAGTGCGCCACCAAAACGGATATTATCGGCAACTGACCAGAACTGTAGCATTTCTGGCATACCATAATCATTGCGCAGACAACCAATGCTTAAGCCATCTTGCCCTGAAGCATCGGTTACTTGAGTTGGATAATCGCCCTCTTCTGAAACCTGAATATCTTCAATACGTTCAAATTCGCCACGCGCTTCTTCCATACCAACCGGACGCAATGTTTCCAAACTTACCATCTGTGCAATGCCATAGAAGACGGAAGACTGAACACAACTTACAGAAACTGGCAAACCTTCGTCCTGCAATATTCTACGGACTTGATCTACAATGCGGCGCTCTTCATATACAGCCCCTTCAACATCAGGCAATAAAGGCAATAAATTGAATGCCAATTGTTTGCTGAAACGGCCTTCATCCGGTGGGATGCCATTCAATAACCGCGCACTCTGCCCCGCCAATTCATTGATAGCAGCCTTCCCGTGCACGGAAACCGGCAGGATATTAGTCAGATGTAAACGCGCAATACCAGCCACATCGATCAATGGCTTGATGGCAGTCAAAACTTGGCTGGTTGAGCTATCTGCCACCGCAACGATGTTACGGTTACGATACTCAGCCAGCGCATGCGGGTTAACACCCGGAACAACCAGAGGCACATCCGTCTCTGCTGCAAACAAACCACTGCTGTCGATAACCAGACAACCGGCTTCTGTTGCCCTTTCAATGTGTTGTGCCGTGACTTCCATCGTCGCGGCAAAAAATGCGAGTTGTACTTGTGACCAGTCAAATTCTTCAGCATCACGAACAGTGATGTTTTTGCCGTTAAAACGTTGGATTTTTCCAACACTTTGCTCACTGGCAAGAAGATGCAGTTCACCAACCGGAAATTGGCGCTCCTGCAATAACGCGAATATCGCTCCGCCTACTGCGCCCGTTGCACCCAAGAGCGCAATATTCCAACCTTCAGACATGTTGGTTTTCTCCACTTCTTCATTTTGCTGACAGGCAGGAACCCCCTGCCTGTATTAAATCATTTTAGGGTTAAACTCAATTTTGCATTAAACCCAAGTTTGGATAGTAGTTGAGCACTTTCCGCTGAATCACAATGCATTGTCAGGGAAGACCATTCCCGACGTTCAGGATAATGTTTGCGTAGCTGGTCAAAAGCGCCCTCCTGATCCGCCACCTGACGTAAAGGTGCATCATCACGGCGCACATCATACACTAAATGTATCAAACGCTTCAGAACGCTTTGTGTCACTTCACTCTGTAGGATTATCTGGCTGAAATCAGGCTCAGGCAACAGATCAGCCAATTCCGCCTGACGGGGTTGTCCCAAAAACTCACTATAAGCTTCAAACACCTGAGTTGTACCCCGAGCCTTGCCTTCCAAGGTATAACCTGCAATATGAGGCGTACCAATATCAACTAAAGCCAGCAGAGGTAGTGAAAGGTTAGGCTCTGGTTCCCAAACATCAAGTACCACACGCAATTTTTTCCCACTTTGCAACAGGGAAAGTAACGCTTGATTATCAACCACTTCACCACGACTGGCATTAATTAAAATTCGGTTGTCTGGCAATGCAGAAAGTAACTCTGCATCTGCCAAATGATAGGTTTGGTAAGCACCTGATTGATTAAGAGGTGTATGGAAAGTCAGAATATCCGCTTCTTTTACCAATTTTTCCAGCGGCCAAAATTCACCTTCATCGCCACGATCAGCCCGGGGAGGATCACACAGCAAAGTTTTCACGCCCAAAGCCGTCAGCCTATCTGCCAAACGCCCTCCGACATTGCCAACCCCAACAATACCGACCGTTTTATCTTTCAGTTGAAACTGATCTTGCTCAGCCAACAGCACCAGTGCAGAAAACACATATTCAACCACAGCAATCGCATTACATCCCGGCGCAGCAGAAAAACCAATTCCCGCCTGTGACAACCATTGCTGATCAACATGATCCATACCCGCAGTGGCAGTCCCCACGAATCTCACGGAACTGCCCTGCAACAAGGATTCATTGACTTTAGTGACCGAACGCACCATAAAGGCATCCGCATGTTCCAAAACCTCCGCAGGTACTGGACGACCCGGAATTGCCTGTACTTCACCCAATTGCTGAAAAAGTTGTTCAGCATAAGGCATATTTTCATCAACTAAAATTTTCACTTTTCTCATCCAACGGCTAAATGGGCGTGACCTGCTATTTTGCCACTTTATCTTCATATACCCTAATGGATTTCGAGTTACAGCTTTGTTGACTGCAACCCGAAAGATGCAGGGATAAAATTTGCTGGGACTTTTCCTATTTTCTGCTCACCCTTTCCTGAAACGCTCCGGCGTTGTACCCGCAAGCTGCTGAAACATAGCAATAAAAGCCGATGGTGAGCTATAACCCACATCAAACGCGATTTCATAAACATTTTTACCCTGCTCCAATAAAGAAATGGCGTGCAGGAAACGTAATCGCTGACGCCATTCGCCAAATGACATCCCCAATTGCTGTCGGCAACGCCGTGATAATGTTCTCTCTGAGGTATACCGTTTTTTTGCCCATTCCGATAAGGAAGTATTATCTGCGGGGTTACGTTCCAGTAACTGCAATATTGGCCCTAGTAACTTGTCTTTTGAAGAAGGCAAATAAGTACACTGCTTTGGTGATATCTCCAATTGATCAATTAATATTTGGGCAAGGCGCTTATCTTTTTCTGTTTCAGGCTGGAGGAGCTTCCGCTCAAAAAAATCCACCATAATGGCACTGAATATACTGTTCAGACGAATAATGCAGGGTTGTTGGGGTAAGGTATCAGTCCACTGAGGAGATATGTCAATGATCCAAAATCGCAATGCTTTCCGGTTATAACTTGAATGCGCAATATTTTTTGGTATCCAGATACAAAACTCCGGCGGGGCAAGAAACCGCTGCTTCCCCACCTGCGTTTCCATTACGCCACAAACCACATAAATTAATTGCCCAAAAGGATGGGTATGTAACCTACATTCCGTCTCTGCATTCAGTGTTTCATCACGAAAAGAGAGTATATCCGGTATTATCGGCTGAAACACAGCTTGATTCGCTACCATCTGTTCGATCATTTCTACTCCTGAAACCTTTATTGCATACGATAATCAAGAAAAAGCATCTTGTCCTAATTACCACATCTGTTGTCTGATTATCGGTATATATAATAAATCGGTCATTGCTAAACTAGAGCGTGTTGATCTTTTTGGTATAAAAAGCAAGCAGCAAATGGGGCTGTTATAATGGTTTCGCCAAAAATCAAAACAATTACCCCAAATGCCAAGACTAATGTTAACAGATGATAGCTGGAAATT
>NZ_CAWQTY010000203.1:0-21467 GCF_963897815.1 Xenorhabdus sp. Sc-CR9 | reverse complement strand
AATCTGATATCTTTCTGTTTCGGTCAGTTGTGTATAGGCCATAGTGCATTTTCCTTTGGCGAGAAAGATGCCTACTATAGCAACTGACCGCCTTTCTTAGAAATTGCACTTATGATGCGAATCCAAGATATATTACAGCATACCAATCATATTCAATTCCGTAATGGAATGAACCGCTCCAATTATCAGAAAAAGCAAATGGATAATTGTCAACAATATTGATAGATTTGAGCAGTTTTATAATAGTATTAGTGCAAAAATACCATTTACTTACTCAAAATCCTGAAAAGTCGGCCCTTGGAAATAAACCGCTTTAATATGGCAACTGCGGGGTTGGGTAACAACAAATCGCAGGGTTTCCCACACAGAACGGCCGTTCAGCATTTGCTCCCCCATTTTTTTGTGATCATCCAACTCCTCATCAAAGCCATTAAGTTGAAAATCAGGCGGATAAAGCCCGGTCACGCGAATATTTTCTTTGCTTAAGTGATGAGCTAAATTCTGACTAAAACCGCTCATGGCATGTTTAGCGGCGAAGAATGCCGGATGAGCGGCGGATTCAGTAAATTGAGGAATGCCACAAACCGACACCATGGCGACAATATCGGCACCTTGTGATTGACGCAAGCTCGGTAATAACGCTTTAGTCAGCAGAATAGAGCCTGTTATACCCGAATTTACCGTACTGACGATATCGGCATCACTGTCATCTTCACCCAAATGCCCTTCCAGCCATTGGGCGGCACTTAAAATCAGGATATCAATGGGCTGCGTGTCTTGCAGTAACTGATCGGCAAAATGATTAACTGATTGAGCATTACTCATATCACATTGATAGCCTCGCGCTACGCCATCTTCATTGCGAATAATCTCACATGTCGCTTCAGCACTGGTTAATTGACGGGCACAGAGATCAACATGTGCACCTTCACGAGCCAACCAAACAGAAACTGCTTGTCCAAAATCGCGGCCTCCACCTGTTACCACGACTCGTTTACCTTTTAACTTACTCGATCCGTTAACTTCATTGAACATCATGCTGGCTTTCCTTATTTCAGTTATAAAGCTGATTTATAAAGCTGGATGAAGAACAATCATCCCTTTGGGAAAGCCAATAATACTTAAAAACACCTACTTATTTTTGTCTTTTTTGGTCAAATCGGTGATGGCCATGTAAGCGCTATATTAATACCTAAATTCTGGATTTTATACTGAAATGACTATCAATTACAGTATCTATCTTGTTGATCAAAGAGTTCATTATGTGTGTCCATTTCCCAAATGATTTACGCCACCAATGGCTTCAATATTAAAATAAATATTTAAAAAATGACTTTAACATAGTGTTATAGCTCCATTTCTATTTTCTGAGTTATGGAAAAAGAGACCTAATTTATTTTTATTATTGAGATAAATTCAGATCATAATATGCAATTAAGTATCCCCCTTAAACACAAAATCTCTCAGGATATCTATTTATAACCAATTTTAAATACTTTAATTTTTCTACTAATAATACTTTATTTATTTAGATTATTTTAAACCCCCCAATTCTTATGCCGGAATAGAAAAACCGCCGAAATATACTGCATAATTACCATATGCAATTCATTACGGCGGTCTTTATACTACTATCGATTAATTGGCTGGTTAATACATTAATAAAATCCTGAATTGACTACTCGTCTTCTTCACTTATATGTTCTTGAGAATGGTTTCCAATAGCAATAAATTCATCCAGTAATTCCAAGAATTGAGCCATTCTTTCTGGAGAAAAAGCTGCCTCAATCGTCTGATAACCCTCTTCAATCTCTCCTTTTGCCTGTTCGTAAAGCTCCTGGCCTCCCGGAGTCAAAGAAACATACAGCTTACGCTGGTCGTTCATCGGTTTCAGGCGGAAAATAAGACCATCACGTTCCATGCGCGTCAAAATACCCGTCAGGCTTGGGCGCAAAATACAAGTAAGACAAGCCAAATCATGAAAATCAATCGAACGGCTATTCGCAAGTACGCGAATAATACGCCATTGCTGCTCAGTTAAATTATAACTCTTCAAAATAGGGCGAAAAAAACCCATTGCGGTTTCCCGCGCTTGAAGTAATGCAATAGTCAGGGATTCATGCATAAGTAAGGGTAACTCTTTAGTTAATTGTTAGTCATTCTCTATAAGTTTAACGCGCACGCTATTTATTATAGATAACATAAATATTAAAAAGACTAACACGCACATATTTATCCACAAAGGGAAAAGACTTCAATGTTAACAAATAAATAAAATTATCTCGTTAAAAAAAGTTAACATAAAGTTAAAATCAATATCAAATGACCCTGATTAAAATATAACAGGCTGATCTTTATGTGTTAAAAACAAGTGTAAATAGGGTGCTGTTACATAGATCACAATTAAAATTAACAATCAGATTAACATATTGAAGATTCCCGATATATAGTTTATTAATATATTAACAAACTTTCTGATAAGCATTGTCCAGATTTAAAGGAGTTGTCAATGATAGGTACTGTTTTTGCCGTCGCCCTCAATCATCGTAGCCAGATAGATTTCTGGCAGGGGGAGTTTCACGAAGCACCTTATAAAGCACCACCAGAAACTCCAATTTGGTTTATCAAACCCCGCAATACAGTGATCGGATCTGGTGATGTGATCCCTCATCCCATCGGGGAAACCGTACAAAGCGGCGCAACTCTGGCTTTGTTCATTGGGCAGACGTCACGCAACATTTCTGTACAGAATGCCAATCAGCACATTGCAGGTTATGCATTGGCAAATGAAATCAGCTTACCAGAAACCTCATTTTACCGTCCGGCCATTAAAGCAAAGTGTCGTGATGGTTTTTGTCCAATAGGTCAAATGATTAAATCAAGCACAGTGAAACCACTCGATATCGTGACAGAAATCAATGGCCAGGAAGTTGATCGCTGGTCAACCCAAGATCTTGTCCATTCAGCACCGGAGTTACTGGCAGCATTGAGCGAATTCGCCACATTAAAAGCCGGAGATATTATTCTGCTGGGTACTCCCCACCAGCGCGTAACCCTCCAGCCTGCCGACAAAATTATAGTCAAGGCCGAAGGCTTCCCTAGCTTAGAAAATACTGTCGCATTGGCTGGAGGCCTGGTATGAAACACGCGAACATTCGTTATCAGGGCCAAGATCTGAGTGTCTCCGTTGATGAGTATGAAAATATTCTTTTGCCTGATGGAAATACAGTAAGCGGGAATGATGTTTTGTGGCTTCCTCCGGCTAACGGGACTCTGTTTGCATTGGGGCTAAATTATGCCGACCACGCAACAGAGCTGGAGTTTAAACCGCCGGAGGAACCTCTGGTATTTATCAAAGCTGCCAACAGTTTAACCGGGCACCGTCAGGTTTCCGTCCGTCCCGATAATGTGGAGTATATGCATTACGAAGCGGAATTGGTTGCTGTCATTGGCAAACCTGCCCACAAAGTCGCCAAAGAAAATGCCATGGACTATGTTGCAGGCTATACCGTTTGCAATGATTACGCCATCCGCGATTATCTGGAGAATTACTATCGTCCCAATCTGCGTGTAAAAAGTCGCGATACACTGACACCTATTGGTCCGTGGATCGTGGATAAAAACCACATCGCCGATCCCCATAATCTGATCTTGAAAACCTGGGTGAATGGTGAATTACGTCAACAGGGCACAACCGCTGATTTGATCTTCGATATTCCTTTCCTGATCGCCTATCTCAGTGATTTTATGACATTGCAGCCAGGAGACATGATCGCCACTGGTACTCCAAAAGGATTGTCCGATGTTGTTCCGGGTGATGAAGTTATCGTAGAAGTCGAAGGCGTGGGACGTCTGGTGAATCACATTGTCAGCCAGCAAGAATATGAGGAAAGTTTATCATGAGTACGATTAATCATTGGATCAACGGTAAAAGCATAGGCAGTAAAACCTATTTCGAAACTACGAATCCCGCAACAGGTGAAGTACTGGCTGAAGTTGCTTCAGGAGGACAGGAAGAGATCGATCAGGCTGTTGCTGCCGCCAAAGACGCCTTTCCAAAGTGGGCAAATACACCAATGAATGAGCGCGCCCGCCTGATGCGCCGTTTGGGTGAATTAATTGACCAGAATGTTCCCGATATTTCTGCGATGGAAACCAAAGATACGGGTCTGCCCATCCACCAGACACAGAATGTGTTGATCCCACGGGCTTCGCAGAATTTCAATTTCTTCGCTGAAATTTGCCAGCAGATGAACGGGCGCACCTATCCTGTTGATGACAAGATGCTCAATTATACGCTGATCCAGCCTGTCGGGGTTTGTGCGCTTATCTCGCCGTGGAATGTGCCTTTCATGACAGCAACGTGGAAAGTCGCGCCTTGTCTGGCTCTGGGAAATACTGCTGTTTTGAAAATGTCTGAATTTTCCCCGCTCACGGCCAATCGGCTGGGAGAGCTTGCACTTGAAGCAGGTATTCCGGCAGGCGTGCTGAATGTGGTACAGGGTTATGGCAATACTGCCGGCGATGCGCTGGTGAAACACCATGATGTGCGCGCTATTTCTTTTACTGGCGGAACAGCAACCGGCCGGCTGATTATGCAGAATGCCGGGCTGAAAAAATATTCAATGGAACTGGGAGGGAAGTCTCCTGTTCTTATCTTTGAAGATGCAGATATTGAACGTGCACTGGATGCCGCTCTGTTCACTATTTTCTCCCTCAATGGCGAGCGTTGTACGGCGGGTTCCCGTATTTTCATTCAGGAAAGCATCTATCCCGAATTCGTCAAACGCTTCGCTGAACGGGCCAATCGCCTGCGTGTCGGTGATCCCCAGGATCCGAATACTCAGGTTGGCAGCCTGATCAGCCAGCAACACTGGGAAAAAGTCTCCGGCTATATTCGCTTAGGAGTCGAAGAAGGTGCAACTCTGCTGGCAGGTGGCCCTGATAAACC
Source organism: Xenorhabdus sp. Sc-CR9 (assembly GCF_963897815.1). Lineage (NCBI taxonomy): Bacteria > Pseudomonadati > Pseudomonadota > Gammaproteobacteria > Enterobacterales > Morganellaceae > Xenorhabdus > Xenorhabdus sp. Sc-CR9. The sequence continues at coordinate 16,516 of NZ_CAWQTY010000203.1, read as the reverse complement.
CAGTGATCTCCCCGATCATCTGAAAAATGGCAATTTCCTGCGTCCGACCGTTCTGGCTGATGTCGATAACCGGATGCGTATCGCACAGGAAGAAATTTTTGGCCCTGTTGCCTGCTTGCTGCCGTTCAAAAGCGAAGAGGATGGGTTGCGCATGGCCAATGACGTGGAGTACGGTCTGGCATCTTATATCTGGACACAAGATGTCAGCAAAGTGCTGCGTCTCGCTCGTAGCATTGAAGCGGGCATGGTGTTCGTCAATTCTCAGAATGTCCGCGACCTGCGTCAGCCATTCGGCGGCATAAAAGCCTCCGGTGTAGGGCGTGAAGGCGGGGAATACAGTTTCGACGTATTTGCAGAAGTGAAGAATGTCTGTATTTCAATGGGAGAACATTCAATTCCTCGTTGGGGCGTTTGAGCGGCAAATAAATCATAAATTTCAGCGTTGACCACGGATTACCATCCTGATATCGAGTGAGGATTTATGGGAAAGTTAGCGTTAGCAGCAAAAATTACCCACGTGCCTTCGATGTACCTGTCCGAATTACCGGGCAAGCATCACGGTTGCCGGCAAGGAGCCATTGACGGGCACAAAGAAATCAGCCGCCGTTGCCGTGAAATAGGGGTTGATACAATTATCGTACTTGACACTCACTGGCTGGTTAACAGTGCTTATCACATTAACTGTTCTGACCATTTTTCCGGTATCTATACCAGTAATGAACTGCCACATTTCATCCGTGATATGACCTACGAATATGACGGAAATCCTGAGCTGGGCCGGATGATTGCGGAAGAAGCGCGCCAGATGGGTGTCAGAGCACAGTCACACGAGATCCCGAGCCTGACACTGGAATATGGCACTCTGGTGCCGATGCGTTATATGAACAGCGACCGCCACTTCAAAGTGATTTCAATTTCTGCCTTTTGTACTGTCCATGCGTTTGAAGACAGCCGCAAGTTGGGGCAAGCCATTTTACGTGCAATTGAAAAATACGATGGCACAGTTGCTGTGCTGGCAAGCGGCTCAATGTCACACAGCTTCATTGAGGATCAACGGGCTGAAGAAGGCATGAACAGTTATACCCGAGAATTTGATGAGCAGATGGATCGCCGCGTCGTGCAGCTTTGGAAAGAAGGTAAGTTCAAAGAATTCTGTAAGATGCTGCCGGAATATGCGCAATATTGCCGCGGTGAAGGCAATATGCACGATACGGTGATGCTGCTTGGTCTGCTCGGCTGGGACAATTATGACGGCAAAGTGGAATTCTTGACGGAACTGTTTGCCAGTTCAGGAACAGGGCAAGTTAATGCAGTTTTTCCATTGCCGAACTAAACAGCCAAGAAAATTTGCTGTTAATACACTTTCTATTTATTAACCACATATCTGGCAGGAGCAAACCGTGCCACATTTTTACGCTGAATGTACCGAAAATATCCGTGAAGCTGCCAATTTGCCGGAATTGTTTGCCAAGGTGAACCAAATATTGGCAGATACGGGAATTTTCCCGCTGGGTGGCATTCGTAGCCGTGCTATTTGGTTAGATACGTGGCAAATGGCGGATGGTAAGCAAGATTACGCATTTGTTCACATGACTCTGAAAATTGGTGCTGGGCGCAGCCTTGAAGAGCGGCAAAAAGTCGGGGAGGGGCTGTTTGCCTTAATCAAAACCCATTTTGCCGATCTGGCGGCACAACGTTATTTGGGTCTCTCTTTCACGATGGAAGAACTCGATCCTGTGCTGAATTATAAATCCAATAACGTTCATAACCTGTTTAAAGTAAAAGAATAACGGCAATATCCCCGTCGTGCTGCAACTCGAAATCCATTGAGTATAGATGGCATAATTAAGCACACTAAGTTCACCTTTTGTTAAGTAAAGAGGAAATTATGACAGGTCACCTGGATACATCATTGCTGCGCCAACAGGCTTATATCAACGGTCAGTGGATTGATGCGGACAATAAAGCGACATTTAAAGTCACCAATCCTGCCAATGGGGAAGTGATTGTCAATGTCAGTGATATGGGCGCTACAGAGACACAATCTGCCATTGAAGCTGCCAAGAAAGCACTCCCTGCATGGCAGGCACTGACTGCAAAGCAGCGCAGCCAAAAACTCAAGCAATGGTTCCATCTGATAATGGAAAGCCAAACTGACTTGGCTGAAATACTGAGCATGGAGCAAGGTAAATCCCATGCCGAAGCAATGGGTGAAATTGCTTACGGTGCCAGTTTTATCGAATGGTTTGCTGAAGAAGGTAAGCGCGTTTACGGTGAAACAATCCCTTCTCCGATGCCGGGGCGTCGTCTTGCCACTATCAAACAGCCGATTGGCGTTGTTGCTGCGATTACACCGTGGAACTTTCCCAATGCGATGATCACCCGTAAAGTTGGCCCGGCACTGGCTGCTGGCTGCACTGTGGTACTGAAACCTGCGGCTGAAACGCCTCTCTCTGCCCTTGCACTGGCAGTTTTGTCAGAGCGGGCGGGTATTCCGGCAGGGGTTTTGAATATCGTGACAGGAATGGATGCCAAAGCCATTGGCGAAGTCCTGACCTCAAGCCCTATCGTGCGCAAACTCTCATTTACGGGTTCCACCCGTGTCGGAAAATTACTGATGGCACAAAGCGCCGACACGGTGAAAAAACTCTCTCTCGAATTGGGAGGCAATGCGCCATTTATCGTCTTTGATGATGCAGACCTTGATGCCGCTGTAGAGGGGGCATTAGCAGCAAAATTCCGTAACAGCGGGCAAACCTGCGTCTGTGCTAACCGTATTTTGGTACAAGAAGGCATTTACGATGCTTTTGCAGAACGTCTGGCACATGCAGTAAAACAACTTAATGTCGGGCCGGCTACTGACAGAACATCACAACAAGGTCCACTGATTAATCAGGCGGCAGTAGAAAAAGTACAGGCGCATATCAGCGATGCCGTTTCCAGTGGCGCACGCATTCTGGCTGGAGGTAAATCCCACGTTTTGGGTGGACTGTTCTTTGAACCAACGGTACTGGCAGATGTTACTGAATCCATGCAGGTCGCTCACGAAGAAACTTTCGGCCCATTGGCTCCCCTGTTTAAATTCCGGGGCGAAGATGAAGCTATCCGCATGGCCAACGATACAGAATTTGGTTTGGCTGCTTATTTTTATTCCCGCGATATTGGGCGGATTTACCGCGTGGCGGAAGCACTTGAGAGTGGCATGGTGGGTATCAATGAGGGTCTGATTTCTAACGAAATTGCACCATTTGGTGGTGTCAAGCAATCAGGATTGGGCCGTGAAGGTTCACGTTACGGTATCGAAGATTATCTGGAAGTGAAATACCTCTGCTTTGGAGGATTAGAAGCCAAAGGAGCTTAATACTCTATGTTACAGCAAGAAGTCGTATCACAGATTGCACGCCGTTTACATCAGGCAGAAAAAGATCGTGAGCAGATCCGTCAAATCTCACTGGACTATCCAGAAATGACGATTGAGGACGCTTACGCCATTCAGCGCGAATGGGTAGATTTGAAAATCATGGAAGGCCGGACTCTCAAAGGACATAAAATTGGTCTGACTTCCAAGGCCATGCAAGCCAGTTCACAAATTGATGAACCGGATTACGGTGCCTTGCTGAACGATATGTTTTTTCAAGACGGCAGTGACATTCCCTGCGAACGTTTTATTGTGCCACGCATTGAGGTTGAACTGGCATTTGTGCTGGCCAAACCGTTGAACGGCCCAAACTGTACGTTATTTGATGTTTATAACGCGACAGATTACGTTATTCCGGCACTGGAGCTGATTGATGCCCGCTGTCACAACATCGATCCTGTAACTCAGCGCCCGCGTAAGGTGTTCGATACGATTTCTGACAATGCCGCCAATGGCGGTGTCATCATGGGAGGGCGTCCGATCAGGCCGGATGAGCTGGATTTGCGTTGGGTCAGTGCCCTGCTCTATCGCAATGGTGTGATTGAAGAATCCGGCGTGGCAGCGGCAGTTCTCAATCACCCCGCCAATGGTGTGGCATGGCTTGCTAATAAACTGGCTCCACATGGTGTGCAACTGGAAGCGGGCCAGATCATTCTTTCTGGCTCCTTTACCCGGCCTATTCCAGCCCGTAAAGGCGATACCTTTCATGTGGATTATGGTGTGTTAGGCTCAATTGGCTGTCATTTTGTTTAACGTTTCCTGTTTTAAGATCTCCAGAGGTGAAATCATGGATCAGCTAACAAATAGGTTTAAACAAGCCCTAAAAACAGGGCATCCACAAATTGGATTGTGGCTTGGCTTATGCAGTGGATATAGCGCAGAAATTCTGGCAGGAACGGGATTCGATTGGTTGCTGATTGATGGTGAACATGCCCCCAATAATATTTCTACCATTCTTTCGCAATTACAGAGTATTGCCCCTTATTCCAGCCAGCCTGTTGTTCGTCCACCGTGGAATGATCCGGTGATCATCAAGCAATTATTGGATATCGGTGCTCAGACGCTATTGATTCCGATGATCCAGAATGCCGAGCAAGCGCGCCAAGCGGTTCAGGCTACTCGCTATCCACCTGCGGGTATCCGTGGTGTCGGCAGTGCGCTGGCACGGGCTTCGCGCTGGAACCGTATTCCTGACTATCTTTCCCGTGCGGATGACGAAATATGTGTGCTGGTGCAGATAGAAACTCGTGATGCTCTGAGAAATATACCGGAAATAGCAGCTGTCGAAGGTATCGACGGTATATTTATCGGCCCGGCAGATCTCAGCGCAGATATGGGACACATCAACAACCCGCAACATCCTGAAGTCAAAGCCGCGATTGAACAAGCCATTATGCAAATCAAAGCCTCAGGTAAGGCAGCTGGTATTTTGATGACTCATGTCGATGCCGCTAAACATTATCTTGATCTCGGTGCTCTTTTCGTCGCCGTAGGCGTTGATACAACTTTACTGGCAGGCGCAGCCAACGCTCTGGCGGAACGTTTTAACAAAAATCAGGAAAAACAAAATATACCATCATCTAACGTTTACTAAACCTCCGGCCCTAACAAAGCTGTAATTTGAAAGATGATGGAGCTTGAAAGATGATAGAAATAGGCAGATGTTGATCACAGCATCTGCCATTGCAATTGAAGTTCCTGATAACAATTGGCTAAGAACAATTGACTAAGAACAATAAGAAAGGAAACGGCAATGAGCATTTCACCCCGCGCCACGCCAAAAGCAGATAGCTCTCTCCATCAACAGAAAAAGCTCACTACCCAACAACAAAACGTTATTAATAAATTATTTCGGCGTCTGATCCTTTTTCTCTTTGTTCTGTTCGTGTTCTCTTTTCTGGATCGCATCAATATTGGCTTTGCTGGTTTGACGATGGGAAAAGATCTGGGTCTGACATCCACAATGTTTGGGCTGGCAGCTACACTGTTTTACGCCACTTATGTCATTTTCGGCATTCCCAGTAATGTGATGTTGGGTATTATTGGTGCCCGCCGCTGGATTGCCACTATTATGGTGTTATGGGGAATTGCCTCTACCGCCACAATGTTTGCCACTGGCCCGACGAGCCTGTATATCCTGCGTATGCTGGTAGGCATTGCAGAAGCGGGTTTTTTACCGGGTATTTTAGTCTATCTGACTTATTGGTTTCCCGCCTATTATCGCGCCCGAGCCAATGCGCTGTTTATGATAGCCATGCCTGTAACAATGGCATTTGGATCACTGATTTCCGGCTATATTCTGGAAATGGACGGCATCTGGAATCTGCGGGGCTGGCAGTGGTTATTTTTGCTGGAAGGTTTTCCTTCTGTTTTGCTTGGTGTTGTTGTCTGGTTTTATCTGGATGATTCACCGGAAAAAGCCAAATGGCTCACCCGTGAAGATAAACAATGCCTTCAAGAGATGATAGAGAACGATAAGCTTTCGCCGGAAAAATCCAATGAACATCCCCCGCCAGATCCCCAAAAAGAAAACATAAGCTTATGGCGTGAGATTTTTACTCCGATTGTCCTGATGTATACCTTCGCTTACTTCTGCCTGACCAATACCCTGAGCGCCATTAATATCTGGACGCCGCAAATCATGCAGAGTTTCAATCAAAGCAGCAGCCATGTAGTCATCGGCGTTCTGACAGCGATTCCACAATTTTGCACAATCTTGGGCATGATTTACTGGAGCCGCCGTTCAGACCGCCTGCAAGAACGCAAAATGCACACCGCCCTGCCCTTCCTGTTCGCTGCGGCTGGCTGGCTTTTAACGTCATTGACAGAGAACAGCATGGTGCAATTGTTGGGGATTGTCATGGCCTCAACCGGCTCGTTCACCGCCATGGCAGTGTTCTGGACAACGCCGGATCAATCAATCAGCTTACGTGCCAGAGCCATTGGGATCGCAGTGATCAACGCGACCGGTAATGTGGGATCAGCGGTCAGCCCGCTACTGATTGGCTGGCTGAAAGATCAAACCGGCAGTTTCAACGCCGGGCTGTATTTTGTCGCAGGATTACTGCTTCTCGGTGCCCTCATTGTTTTCATGATCCCAATGAAACCTTCAAGCTCACGAATCACCACATGAATAACGCATAAAATATTTTAATAAGCCGCAAAATAGGGGAGAGAAAAAGCAATGTCTGCATCTAACTTGACCAAACCCATCATTAGCAATATTGATATCAGCAAGGATTATGATGAAACGCAGGGATCAGATGATGTTCACTATCAAACTTTTGGTCGCATGGCTGCATTTTTTGGTCGGGATATGCAGGCGCATCGTCATGATAGTTTTTTCCAACTGCATTATCTGGTGACAGGACGGATTGAACTGCAATTGGAGGAACAACGTTATTCTGTACAAGCTCCACTGTTTATCCTGACTCCGCCTTCTGTCCCCCATGCCTTTTTTACTCAGGAAGATACTGACGGTTATGTACTGACCGTCCGTCAGGAATTGATCACCCCGTTGCTTAGTTCGCTTTATCCCACTCATCGGGAGGTGGTGGATATTCCAGCTATCTGTCTTTCTGTCGCAGATAAATACGATGAATTGGAAACATTCAACCATTATTGGGCACTGATAGGACGTGAATCTGCCAATCAATTTGCTGGGCGAGAACAATCGTTGGCATTTCTGGCTCAGTCTCTGTTTACTTTTTTATTGCGCAGCATTCCCCTTGAAGACCACCACTCTGGCGGCGTCAGAGGGGAATTGAAGCTATTCCAGCGTTTTAACCAATTGGTTGATCAACACTTTCACCAGCACCTTGCTGTACCAGATTATGCGGAAAAATTAAGAATTACAGAATCACGCCTGAAAGATATGTGCCGACGGTTTGCCAATCGCCCACCCAAGAGGTTAATCTTTGATCGACAATTGCGGGAGGCAAAACGGCTATTGCTGTTTAGCGATAGTCCGGTGTTTGAAATAGCCTATCAACTCGGATTCAAAGACCCTGCTTACTTTGCCCGATTTTTTAATCGATTGGTGGGATGTTCACCGAGTGCCTGGAGGGAAAAAAATTGTTAAAGCCTATTAAGTACAAAACAATGACGCGAATACTCATTTTCAAGGAGCTTTAGTTTTAAAATATCTTTATGAGTAATTGACAGGAACCCCCACTCATTTACTTCGTTCATTACGGTGTTGCATTTAATATGTGAATCCAAGCATTACCATTATAAAAACGATTAAGCTGATACATTAATTATAACGTTACAGATTCTTTATCTTCAAAACACCAAGACGATCACATTTATACCATAATCTATCGATTCCCAACGAAAAGTACCCACAAATCCTCCTAAAGTCTCTTCAATAAAAGACCTTTAACCGCTTCAATCAACCAAGACAAATTAAACATAAAATTAACATTTATTCCCCATATAAACAACAAGGTCAAATAAGGGGATTATGCCAATAATGAGGTAGCCATGAGACTTGAAGATTTTCGTGCCGATCATAAACGTCCGTTTACTAGTGAAGAATATCTGAATTCCCTTCAGGATAGTCGTGAAGTTTATATTTACGGGGAACGTGTTAAGGATGTAACAACACATCCGGCTTTCCGTAATGCGGCTGCCTCTATTGGACAGTTATATGATGCCCTGCACTCCCCCGAAACCCATGATACTCTGTGTTGGAATACCGATACCGGAACTGGAGGCTATACACACAAATTTTTCCGTTTTGCCACCAGCTCTGATGATATCCGTCAACAGCGCGACGCCATAGCGGAATGGTCACGTCTGAATTACGGCTGGATGGGACGCTCACCCGATTATAAAGCCGCATTTTGCTGTTCATTAGGTGCTTCCCCTGAATATTATGGGCCATTCGCTGATAACGCCCGTCTCTGGTATAAACGCATTCAGGAAAGTTGCATCTATTTTAACCATGCGATTGTTAACCCGCCGATTGATCGCCATAAAGCCGCGGATCAGGTCAAAGATGTTTTTATCCAGATAGAAAAAGAAACGGATGCCGGAATTATCGTCAGTGGTGCTAAAGTTGTCGCAACCAATTCTGCACTGACCCACTATAATTTTATCGGTTTTGGTGCTGCGCAGGTTATCGGGGATAACCCTGATTTTGCCCTGATGTTTGTTGCACCAATGGATGCCGATGGTGTGAAATTAATCTCTCGTGCCTCTTATGAATTAGTGGCTGGCGCAACAGGTACGCCGTTTGATTATCCTCTCTCCAGCCGGTTTGATGAAAATGACGCGATTTTAGTCATGGATAAGGTATTAATTCCGTGGGAAAACATGTTAATTTATCGCGATTTTGATCGTGCCCGTAATTGGGCGGTACAAAGTGGATTTGCCCAGCTGTTTCCCATGCAAGCCTGTGTGCGTCTTGCTGTGAAGCTGGATTTCATCACTGCACTCCTGCAAAAGAGCCTTGAATGCACAGGTGTGGTGGATTTTCGTGGTGTTCAGGCCGATTTGGGTGAGGTCGTCGCATGGCGCAATCTGTTCTGGTCACTGACGGATGCTATGTGGGCAGAAGCGAAACCATGGGAAAATGGTGCTTATCTGCCAGATACCCAGGCAATTCAAACTTATCGCGTAATGGCACCAATGGCCTATACCAAAATCAAGAATATTATTGAAAGCAATATCACCAGTGGTTTGATTTATTTACCATCCAGCGTACGTGATATAAATAATCCTGAGATCAATAAGTATCTTCAAAAATATGTTCGTGGCTCGAATGGAATTGATCATGTAGAACGAATTAAAATTTTGAAATTAATGTGGGATGCCATTGGCAGTGAATTCGGCGGTCGTCATGAATTATACGAAATCAATTATGCTGGTAGCCAGGATGAAATTCGCCTGCAATGTCTGCGTCATGCCTATGGTTCCGGCAACATGAATAAAATGATGGAATTGGTAGATCGCTGCCTCTCTGATTATGATTTGAATGGTTGGACCAAACCCCATTTACACAATAATTGTGATATTAACCTGCTAGATAAGCTACTGAAATAAATCGGTAGCAGGAGGCCTATTATGTCTATAGAAAATGAACATCGTCTGCGTTTCAGGGATGCGATGGCAAGCCTTTCCGCTGCGGTGAATATCATCACCACTGATGGTCCCGCCGGACGCCGGGGAATAACTGCGACAGCGGTATGCTCTGTAACTGATACACCTCCAACTCTGATGGTATGTATTAATCGCAATAGCGCCATGAATCCTGCACTTCTGGAAAATGGGCATATGTGTGTCAATATCCTGAATCATGAACAGGAGTTGATAGCGCGTCACTTCGCAGGCATGACCAAAATTAGTATGGAAGAACGCTTTAATTGGGACATTTGGCAAACCGGTATGCTAGGGCAACCCCTGCTAAAAGAAACACTCGCCAATTTGGAAGGAAGTATTGAGAAAATACAGGAAGTCGGAACTCACTATGTATATCTAATCGAGATAAAGCAAATTATTGTGCGTCAAGAAGGTCATGGATTACTCTACTTTAAACGTGATTTTCATCCTGTGATGGATAAAAGTATGGAGGCAGTTGTTTAAGTTAAACAACACCATATTTGAAACAGCATTGCACTCAACATAATCTCTCTCAAAACTCATTCCTGTAGTTTCTTAATATGAAGGTTCTTTCTCCAAGAGCCTTCATAAAAAACCACGGCTTCAATTTCAAAATTAGAAAAATAGCCAATATATAATAAAAATTTAATATATATATTAGTAATTCATATCTGTACTATCATACTTTCATCTGTCATTTTTTCGATAATTAATAAACAACAAAGGTCAAATCACACTCAAATTGATTCATTTACGAACACACAAACTCCATATTAATAATTTTTGATAGTAATTTAGTGAATATTCTGCCAGATCTGGTATTACTCTTTTACGTTAGTGTGATCTACCTTTGAGAAGATATCATATCAGTATATTAACCTCCCCCTCTTCACGATCACCCTGAATAAATAAACGAAATCACAACCCATGCGATACATTACGTTACAAATATGTTAACAGCAGTATAATAATCTGGATGTATTGCCAATTGGAATGGTAGCTAACAGAGGCATTCATTATGAGTAAAACCACCCCGGTCGGTTTATGGGATCAACCGAAGCCCTTTTTCATGATCTTTTTTGTGGAACTATGGGAACGATTTGGTTACTACGGCGTTCAAGGAATTCTTGCCGTATACTTCGTCCAACAACTTGGATTTTCCGAAGCACAAGCGTTTATTACCTTTGGTGCATTTACTGCACTGGTTTACGGACTGATTTCTCTTGGTGGTTATGTTGGCGATCACATACTCGGGACTAAACGAACCATCGTTTTGGGCGCGATTATCATGGCAATCGGCTATTTTATGATTGGCCTGTCTATCATGAAGCCACAACTGATCTTTTATGCATTGGGTACGGTTGCCGTCGGTAACGGTCTTTTCAAGGCCAATCCTGCCAGCCTGCTGGCTAAATGTTACCAACCACAAGATCCTCGTCTGGATGGCGCATTTACACTGTTTTATATGTCGATCAATATCGGTTCCCTGGTATCCCTTTCCCTCGCCCCTGTGATTGCTGAAAAATATGGCTATACCGTCACTTACAATATCTGCGGTATCGGCCTGATTATCGCTCTGCTGGTGTATTTCGCCTGCCGCCGTATAGTCCATAACGTCGGCTCGAAGCCAGATCATCAGCCGCTCAAACCACTCAACCTGCTGGTCGTTCTGGTGGGTAGTGTAGCCACGATTGGCGTTTGCGCATGGCTATTGCACAACATCGAAATTGCCAATCTTGCCTTGTTTGCCATTACGACTATTGTAATAATTATTTTCTTCTGGCAAGCGTTCAAGCAGAATAAAGTAAGCCGCAATAAAATGTTTGTGGCTTTTATTCTGATGCTTCAGGCGGTTGTATTCTTCATCCTGTATAACCAAATGCCCACTTCTCTTAATTTCTTCGCTATCAATAACGTTCATCACCAGATCCTTGGTTTTAATATCAATCCCATCAGTTTCCAGGCATTAAATCCATTTTGGATCATCATCATCAGTCCAATACTGGCCGTGGTATACACCAAGCTAGGTACCAAAGGCAAAGATTTTTCGATGCCAACAAAATTTACCTTCGGTATGTTCCTATGTTCTCTGGGCTTTCTGACAGCCGCCGCTTCGGGTTTGTTTGCTGATGCCCAAGGCATTACTTCCCCGTGGTTTATCGTGCTGGTGTATCTGTTCCAGAGCGTGGGAGAATTGATGATTAGCGCCTTAGGTCTGGCAATGGTGGCGGCATTTGTTCCCAGTTATCTGACTGGCTTTATTCTGGGGATGTGGTTCCTGTCACAAGCGGTGGCATCAATGTTAGCAAGTCATGTGGCGGCATTGACTGCTACACCAATCGGCGTAACTGATCCCCTGCAAACCCTGCCAATTTATATGGGTGTGTTTGGTAAAATCGGGGTCGCCACACTGATTATCGCCGTGATTATGGCCTTTATGGTGCCATGGCTGAACCGTATTATGAAAGAGGAAATGAAGGCATAATTGACCTAATTCTGCTTGCCTGAACACATTCTCCGCTCGTTGATAATAAAAATAATGGGCGGGAATCATTTCTTTTCAGGTAGTTGAGCTGCCTCGTTTGAATAGAAAATATCCATAAAATGAACATTCATCCTGTTTGGCTCTCAACTTTTTAATTTTTCAATTACAGAATGCGCCAATTCCAGAGAATTTGCTGATAATAAGCAATTGCTTTGAATCAAATTGTCTGTGTTACCGTATAGATCCATAACTGTCATTCCTGCTTCTTTGAGACACACTATCAAAGCTGCGCTATCCCATGGTTTCATAATCGTATCAATCGCTAAATCAACCTTACCTCGGGCAACACTTAAATGCTGAATACAGTCGCCCGAAAACTTGAATGATTTAGCAATTTTTATTATCTCAATTAACTCCCAAGGGGTGGCACCATTCTCCAGCCACGTTGACGTTCCATGTATGCCAGATGAGGTAATAGTAGCTGCACTTATAGATTTAGATGACTCTGAATTGAGTAACTTTACATCATTATAGCTATCTGTGTAAAAGCATCCTTCTCCTTTGGCTGCATACATCAGTTGGTTTAAACCAGGAATTGCAACTGTTCCTAATATCGGTTCATTATTTTCAATTAGAGCAATTAAAGAGCCGTATACAGGGATATCTAGTTTAAACCATGAGGTTCCATCTATCGGATCTATTAACCAAAAACGATCAACATCGTCAAAACCTTCTGGATTCAATTCTTCTCCATAAACAGGAATGTCTGGAGTAAGCTGCATCAAAGAGTCTCGAATATACTCCTCCGCTAATATGTCAATATTACTAATAACGCTATGATCCAATTTTTCACTGAACTGTGCCTCTGATTTGTTTTTTTCAATCAAATTAGATGCTGATGTTGCTACATTTTTAACTAATGATAATAGTTTTGCTAAGTTAAGTTCTCTTTTCATGTTCCACCGTTGACCAGTTCAAAAATATGTTTAAACAAAGCACGAAAATCAGTGATGCATAGATGAACATTCTTCCATTCGAAAGCGATTGATTAAATAAAATTATTGCTAAAATGCTGCCAGTTATCGGAGATACGAACTGGTACAAAGAAATGTATCTAAATTCAACTAACTTACTACCTGTAATAAACAGCACAAGTGGTAGACATGTCAAAACGCCCAGAATAGGGAGTAATAGCACTTGAGTTGAACTAACCTTTAGATTTTCCTCGAATAAAAGGAATAAAAATGCCAACGGCATCATTAAGAATGTTTCATTCTTCAAAGCTGATAGCGGTTCAAACCTCTTTTTTCGATGCCAAAGAGCATATAACGTAAAAGCTGATGCGATCATCAAACCTGAGATAGGTAGTACCTCATTCATCATTGCATCAATAGCTATGATAGATACAGCTACGATCGCACAGGCTCTTGCAAAGAAAGTCATTTTACTCTTGTTGGTAATGCTATCTACAATTAAAAACAAAACTGGCATTATCAAATAGGCATAACTTGCCTCTAAAATAAAACCATTCTGTACCGTAATAGCGTAAATTCCCCAGTTTGCAGAAAGGAACAGAGCTGATGGAATATATGACAATAGCTTCTTCTTAGTGATTATCTCTCTTTTTGTAAAAATAAATAGAATCGTCCATGTTGTAATTATCTGCATAGATAGCATAAATAGAGGAGAGACATTAGTAAAAAAATAGAAGTATAAAGGCAGTCCACCCCATATTAGATTTGCTGCCAATAATTTTAAATGTGGCATTAAGCAGCGCTCTTAAACAATAAATTCGTTTTACTCACCATTCGTAAAATTGCGGCATCATCAGTGATGCCGCCTACCTCAGATACAGGCACCCATGAAAGCTGCAATGATTCAGGAGAGCAAACAATTTCAGCATCTTTAGGTGCAACGAAACACATAGAAATATCATAATGAGGGTGCTCTGGCATTAAATAGTTTTCGGGAATTGGGTGCATATCAACATCGATTATGAAAGCATCTGCTTTAGACAAACCAACAATACCACTTTCCTCAGTAGCCTCACGCACACATGCGTCTAAAAAAGTTCTGTCAGTAGGCTCAATATGTCCACCTAGTTGGAACCACTTTCCTAATTTCGCATGCTTAGTCAATAAAACTTTGCTCTTGTCATGCGATAGAATCCAAGCTGATGCTGTAAAATGACCGGCGACATTTTTACTATCAAATGGCTGACTGACTTCAAGCAGAGCCATCATTTCATTAATGTACAATAATTCAATTAAATATTCAGTGGAATAGTTGGCTAATAGTTTTTTTATCTCTTGCTTCATTTTGTTCTCCATATTATTTTCATATTAAATTGTACTTTTCCACTGTATGACGGAATCGAAAATTAATTGCCCAAACTTATCTTTATTCACACTCTGATGCGCCAAGCTAATAAATGAATTATGACCAAGCATGATTAAAATCCCATTATCTACCAATTGCATTTTAAGGGAATTTCGCACACTGAAATCATTAACAATTTCATCCGAAAAAATAATATCAAAAAGAGTGCTATTAAATAATGACTTTGCTTCTAGAAGATGGTTAACACCAGCTTGCAAAAATGCATTATTTATTGTATTTACAAGATTATATCCGGTTGAAGAAATTATGCTATATCCATCTTCCTTAGACATAATATCAGCAACAGTAATAACTGCTGTTGCTGAAAGTGTTTCTTTTGTATGAGTTCCGCCAATGCGTGACTCTTTATAAATATCAATGGATTCTGGCTTTCCCATCAATATAGAAATTGGCAAACCATTACCAATGGCTTTACCCATCACAATATAATCACTGTCAATATTATAGTTAGATAAAAAACCACCTACATTAGTTCTACCAGCAGTTTTTGTTTCGTCCAACAAAATTTTGATACCATAGGCTTTACAAAGTGAGATCGCTTTTTCTAGTACTTTAATTTCGCAGAATGCTAATTGGTATACATCAATTGCAAAGATAGCAATCTCGTTACCATGAGCTTTAAGTGTATCCTCAAGTGAATCCATTGAAAAATCGATCCAGTTCAACACTTTTTCTTCACCTTCAACACCGCGCATACCGTTTAGGTATCTCAGTTCATTTCTCTTTTCACTGCCAATTCGCTCATGCCAGCTAGGAGATTTATATAACTGAGAGTCATGCCATCCAAGAAAACCACAACGAAGAATCTTAGTTCTCTTAGTGTCAAGCATTGCACAGCGAAATGCTCCCGTGACAGCTTCTGAACTTGTTTTAAAAATTGATACTACCTTATGAGCTGGGTATATAGTTTCGAAAACTTCAGCCAATTGTGAATGAATAGCACCAAATCCAGGAAATGAAAGTCCTTTATTAAGTGCAGCCATTAGTACTTCATTGAATGTTCTATTAGCATGACCCAAAATTACTGGGCCAATACCTAAGATAAAATCTATGTACTCTTTTGAATTTTGATCATAAATTTTATGGCCAACACCTGATGTAAAGAGAATAGGATTACCATTTAGGTCAAAATAGCGATCACTTCCAACTAATGGAGACATTTATTTTTCCTTTATTATTAAACAATTGCAACATGGCCCATTTGTGGATTTCTATTTAGCTTGCGCCATGCGTCTTGACTAAACCCATACATACGTAGAAGCCAACGGTCAGTCCCGTCATACTTTGCCTCGTGCGTAAGAGATTCTCTTCCATGAAGAGTAATCCTATTGTTAACGATAAATATGTCACCAGGCTCTAAAACAACCTTATCTGTAAATTTAGGATTATTAAGGTGTTTCTCTAGCTCTGATAACGCATTAGATGCTCTATCTGTTAATCCCACCAATTTAGAAGAACTATATCTCATACACAGCTTACTATTGATCTCAGATATAACGCTGATATTCTCTAAATCGAAGTTGTAGTCAAAACTAGATTGGCTTTTTGCTGAGTATTCAGGCTTACAAAGTTGTTGGATTATTGAGTACGGTAAGTGATCTAGAATATCAGATAAATACCAAATCGTTGTACCTGCTCCGTTAGGGTTTCTGAGACAACACAATCCAAAAATCTCAGGTGAAATAAGATTATTACCTATATTTTGAGGGAGCATTTCTGCCCATTGGCCATTAACAACCTCAGTGTGTGGACTTAGCTGCTTCGTTGAGCGCAATTGTGAGGCTTCCGAATTTTTAGCAGGCATTACCATGTGAGCCAACCTACCCGACATCTCCCCCTCATAGCTGGCAACTTTATGACCAGTGATCGATATCGCAGCGAGCAAAGAAGATGCTGGTGTCCTCCACAAAATTGTATCTGGCGGGCAATCATTTGTCGGGGTTGGTGGTATATTTTTTGTTGAAAAACAATTTTTAAAAACTAGAGCGTGTTGACCTTTGTTGTACATGTTTCAATCGACCCACATAGGGAGCCACATGATTGAAAATGCCAAAGCAACGAGACTTTCATAATTTCTTGCTAATTTGTCATACCGAGTAGCTACTGCT